>CAYUEH010000441.1:0-5012 GCA_964442465.1 uncultured Laspinema sp.
AATATACGGTAAAGCCCTCACCCCAAACCCCTCTCCATCCCCCCTACCCCCCTTTGAAAGGGGGGGGAGAGGGGCTTTGAGAGAATACCTCATGAGTCCACCGAACCGCTATAAAATAGCTTGATGTTAGAACAAACCGGCAACCCGTTCATTTACACCTAAACTTAGTCAAACATGAGAATTCCCCAAGCAACTTACCGAATTCAATTTAACGCTAATTTCCAGTTTGCAGATGCCGAAAAAATAGTCGAATATCTGGCAGATTTAGGAATCTCTGATATTTACGCTTCCCCCATTTTCAAAGCACGTCAAGGAAGTACCCACGGCTATGATGTGGTGGACCCCAATCAACTTAATCCCGAACTGGGAACTCCAGAGGCATTTGAGTCTTTGATGGAAAAAATCCAAGGAAAAAACCTCGGATGGGTGCAAGATATCGTCCCCAATCATACCGCTTATGATAGTGAAAATTCCCTGCTGATGGATGTATTGGAAAATGGGTCAGCATCGGATTATTTTGACTATTTTGATATTGCCTGGAATGCTCCTTATGGGGATATTAGTGAAGGGGTTCTCGCTCCTTTACTGGGTAATTTTTATCAAGAATGTCTGGAAAATGGCGAAATTCAGCTTCAATACGATGCCACGGGGTTAACGGTTCAGTATTATAGCCTAAAACTGCCGATTCGGATTGAGTCTTATGTGTCGTTTTTGACCCATAATTTAGGCCAACTGCGAAGAACCTTGGGACGAAATCATCCGGAGTTTATCAAGCTGCTGGGAATTCTTTATTTGTTAAAAAGTATTCCCGCAGAAACGAAGGGGCGAGAACGGTATGACCAACTCACCTTTGTTAAAGGATTGTTGTGGGAGTTGTATGACCAAAATCCCGATATCTGCCAGTTTATCCAGGATAACTTAAAGGAATTTAATGGCACTCCGGGAATACCGGAAAGTTTTAATTTGCTGGAAGAGTTGCTGCGGGAACAGGTGTATCGCCTCACTTTTTGGAAAGTGGGGGCGGAAGAAATTAACTATCGGCGATTTTTTACGGTGAATGAACTGATTTCCGTGCGGGTGGAAAATCTGCGGGTGTTTCATGATACCCATGATTTAATTGCCAAATTGGTCAAGGAGGGAAAATTTACCGGGGTGCGGATCGATCATATTGATGGACTCTATGACCCTCAGCAATATTTAGAACGATTGCGAGAAAAATTAGGGGATATCTATATTACGGTGGAGAAAATCCTGGAAATGGCCGAAATTATGCCCTCAAATTGGCCAATCGCCGGAACCAGTGGCTATGATTTTATGAATCGGCTGAATGGGTTGTTTTGTAACGGGAATAATCAAGACCGATTTAGTGAGATTTATGGCAAGTTCACGGGGTTAAATCACGATTACCAAGACTTGTTTTTTGAGAAAAAGCATCTGATTGTCGATCGCAATATGGCAGGAGATGCAGACAATCTGGCCCATTTGTTAAAATCCATTGCCAATCAATCTCGGGAGGGCCGAGATTTTACGTTATATTCCCTGAAACGAGCGCTGGTGGAGGTGCTGGTGGCGTTCCCGGTGTATCGGACCTATATTAATGGGGAGGGGGTCAGCAGTCGCGATCGCCATTATATCAAAGAGGTGATTGCTCAAGCGAAACAGCTTCTGCCCTTGCAGGGAAAAGAGCTGGATTTTATTGAAAATTTAATGTTGCTGGAAAATGCCGATTATTTAACGGAAGAAGAACGAGAACAGCGTCTGTATTCCGTGATGCGGATTCAGCAGTGGACCGGACCCTTGATGGCCAAAGGGATTGAAGATACGCTATTTTACGTTTACAATCGGTTGGTTTCTCTTAACGAAGTCGGCGGCGACCCGGCCAAATTTGGCTTAACTTTAGAGGAGTTTCATGAGTTTAATACTCAACAAAAAAATACTTGGATTCATAAAATGAATGCCACCTCAACCCATGATACCAAGCGGGGAGAAGATGTCCGCGCCCGCCTTAATGTGTTGTCGGAAATTCCTGATGAGTGGGAACAGCAAATTATCTCCTGGCGTGAACTTAATCAAGGACATAAAACTAAACTCCCGGATAAAGTTGTCCCGACTGCCAATGATGAATATTTCTTTTATCAAACTCTGTTAGGCGCTTTACCCTTTGCTGAAAGCGAGTATGCTGAATTTATTCAGCGGGTTAAAGATTGTTCGATAAAATCGGTGCGAGAGGCGAAAGTTCACACCGCTTGGTTGCGGCCAGATACGGCTTATGAGGAGGGATTTCTGGCGTTTATCGATGCGGTGATGCAGCCGTCCCCTGAAAATCCATTTTTCCAGAAATTCCAGCCATTCCAACAGAAAATAGCCGCTTATGGGGTTTATAATTCTTTGGCTCAAGTGCTGCTGAAACTGACGACTCCCGGCGTGCCTGATTTTTATCAGGGAACGGAATTGTGGGATTTAAGTTTAGTTGACCCGGATAATCGTCGTCCCGTGGATTTTGAACACCGGATCGCGGCTTTACGGGAAATTCGGACTCAAGCATCGCAGGATATTTTAAGTTTGATGAAGGAGTTGCTGGAGCATCCGGAATCGGGAAAGATTAAACTGTTTGCGATCGCCCGAATTTTAGAGGCCAAATCCCAGGCGATCGAACTGTTTCAAACGGGAGATTATCACCCATTGAAAGGGTCGGGAAAATTTAGCGAAAATGTGGTGGGATTTACCCGATCGCTGGGGAATCAAGTGGCGATCGCAGTCGCACCGCGCTTTCTCACCCATCTGATCCAACCGGGCACCCTCCCCCTGGGACAAGTCTGGCAAGACACCCATTTAGAACTGCCTTCAGGACTGCCTTCCCAGTGGCAAGATGCCATTTCTGGACAACCCCTTCACACCGATGGCACCTTGTCAATTGCCCAAACCTTAACCCATTTCCCCATCGCCCTGTTAATCAGTCAAATCTCCTAATCATTGTTGACCCTCGATGAGATCAACCCGGGTGAAAGCCCCTAAAGGTGGATTGAGAGACGGAACGGAAAATTTTCCGTCTCTACCCGGGGTTGAGCCTCTCTATCCAATCCGCAGTCCATCATCCAGATGGCTCCTTAGAGTCGCATTCCGACAATTTGTTTACAGGAGTGCTACAATAGAAGAAAGTGCGATGTCTTAGTTAGTTAGATGGAGTCGGCTTGGTTTTTAAAGGATTAATTTAACATGAAGGGGTGATAAAAATGATAGCAGATGTCTTTCAATTTAACGAATTTCCCAGTCCAGAACGCCTTGCCGCGATGCGAGGATATATCAAGAAAACTTGGAAAACCCTCCAGCGTTCTCATGCTCATATTGTCAAAGCGGCCAAAGATGAAAAAATTGGCCATACCGATGACCAACGCTGGCCGATTTATATTTCTGCAATGGAGAATAAAGCCCGGGTTGAAGATGAATTCAAAAGGGTTTTAAGTCGAGAAGAATTCAAGCAAATTGAAATTCTGAGTTTACCTTCGGAAATGGATCAAATTACCGAACATGGATTGCTGTATCTGCCCGGGGATTATGTGGTACCCGGGGGTCGGTTTAATGAGATGTATGGATGGGATAGTTATTTTATTGTTTTGGGATTGTTACGGGATGGGGAGATAGAATTAGCGAAAAGTCAAGTGGATCAGCTAATTTATCAAATCGACCATTATGGAACGATTTTAAATGCGAATCGGAGTTATTTATTGTCCCGATCGCAACCGCCATTTTTAACGCCGATGATTTTGGCGGTGTATGAGCAGACTCAGGATCAAGACTGGTTGCGATCGCTATTAGGGGCGGTAGAAAGCCATTACTATTACTGGATTGTCCCTCCGCATTTAAATCAATCTACGGGACTTTCTCGTTATTGTGCCTTAGGAGAAGGACCCGCCCCAGAAGTGCTGGTGTCAGAAACCGATGACTTAGGGCGAACTCACTACGATCGCATCCGAGACTATTATCGGAGATTTGAAGTGATGGCGTATGATGTGAGCTTGTATTACGACAAGGAAAGCGATACGCTGACTGACTTGTTTTATAAAGGCGATCGCTCCATGAGAGAATCAGGATTTGACCCATCAAATCGGTTTGGTCCTTTTAATATCGATATTATTCATTATGCGCCGGTTTGTTTGAACGCGCTACTGTATCGAATGGAGCAAGATATTGCCACAATCTTGAAGAGTTTAGGCAATCCGCAACTGGCAGAATCCTGGAATGAGCGCGCTCAAAACCGCCATCAGCTCATCGATAAATTCCTCTGGGATGAACCTTCGGGTTTGTACTTAGATTATAACTTCCGGACCAATGAACGCCGCCTCTATGAATTTGCCACCACTTTTTATCCCTTGTGGGTTGGACTTGCCTCAGAAAAACAAGCGCAACAAGTGGTAGAGAACTTGGAGTTATTTGAAGCCCCCGGAGGATTGCTCACCAGTACCCATGTCACCGGGAATCAATGGGATGCGCCCTTTGGTTGGGCACCTTTAATCTTAATTGCGGTGGAAGGATTGTATCGCTATGGATATCGCAGCGAAGCCGATCGCATTGGGGGCAAGTTCATTAATTTAGTCACCCAAGAATTTGAAAAAACCGGCACTCTCTTAGAAAAATATGACGTCCTCTCCTGTTCGTCAGAAGTCTCAAACGAGATTGTTTTTGGTTACAATACCAATGAAATTGGATTTGGTTGGACCAATGGCTCAGTTTTGGAACTGTTAGCCCTAGGGAACAAGATTTAAGGGAACTCCAAACAATAAACTCTTCAAAATCTTTTAGAAGAGATCCCCCCAACCCCCCTGATTATCCCCCTCCCGTCCCCCTTAAGAAGGGGGAGGCCAGAGGAATAAATATTTAGTTCCAGGGGGGCTTGAATAATTCTACCAAACTTCTAATGCCCCACTTTATTTATGCAAATCCCTAAAAAAAACGAGTGCATCTCCTGAAGGGTCGCCCTCACCCTAAATCCCTCTCCATCCCCCCTACCCCCC
>CAYUEH010000442.1:0-4984 GCA_964442465.1 uncultured Laspinema sp.
CTCAGAGCTCAGGAGGCAATGCCCACCTCGATTCGGTGGGCATTGCCCACCCTACAATTTTTAATGCTTTTATCAACCGGATTTAGTATTACTCTCCCCCGGGCATCGCCAGTAACTGCCATTGGCCGTTAATTTGGCCAAATAAAGCGCGAGATTCTAGGGGGGAATAGACATAACGATTGTAAACATACGCCTCGCGATCGTCACTGAGTCGAATCGGCGTCCAACTATCGATGGGGTCGAAGGTTTCGGGAAGTTGGCGATCGCGGTCCAGTGGCAGCACTTCATTCGATAAAGTTGCGATCGCCTCACTGTCTAAACTGGGTTGCGATCGGGCATTGACATTCTCCCCCACCACCACCACGCGCTCAATTTGCCACGAAACTCCGTCCGCAGAAGGGAGTGGCGGAACCTGTCTGGCAAAGGCTTGAGCCACATTCGGACAAACCCAAATTTCCGAACCTGCATCAATATTATACGCCGGAGGATTTTCTGCCGGAGCACAGCCGATGGCGACTGCCTTTTCCAGAATCAACCAAAATCGGGCTTGAGGGTCATCTAAATTCAAAGTCTCCCGAGTTTGGGGAACCGAGAAACCGATGCCTAGACCCGTTTCGGGGAGGATTGAGCCGACAAATTGGGCATTCCGGTTTTGTACCGCCTCCCGTAATTGGGCGCGAAACTGATAGAAATCGCTACCGGGTACGGCTTCATCTTCTAAAATGAGCCGTCCTTCAGAATCTGGGGTAGCAACGAGTCCCGAAGCCCCCAAATTGATCATTCGGGGTTCCCCCGTTCGAGAATGAGCGCGGATGAGGGCTGCCAAAAGCGCACCCAAAGCTAATCCGACACCGATCGCCATTAAGATCGACCCGCGTAGTTTTTTGAGGGGGTAACGCCCTGTCTTTGTCGCCTTTTTAGCCATGCGGTCTGATTTGCTCATGAGCAACCCAGTGACCCCCTGGGGTGCCATGCTCCGAATTAGGAGCCTTGTCACCGGGTAGAGTTAAGCCAGTCTGGGGGATTTCCCCGCTATTTTAGCGGAAAAGCGATCGGCACTCCACTGGATCAAGGCGCAGATGTCAAGATTTGATTCATCAAGTCCCTAAAAAAATTATTTTTTCCGCTCAAGATCGGCTCAAATTATCCCCGGCGATCGCCACTGAATCGCACCACACCTGCCGCACAACCCAGAACTGAGCCTACGGCGCAAACCCCCTCAAAAACTGAAAAAGTATTAAAAGAGATTAAATATTCGGCACAGTGCTGACAAAATGGGCTATAGAAAACTAAAGAACCCAAACGTTATTATTGTCAACATTGTCCGAAGTTAACTTTCCTAGTCCATCTTCAAAAAATTGTCCGTAGCTTATGCAACCAATTCGCACGTTTAACGTTTCTCCCTCTCTGCCTCCCCGACTCGAACCCTTACGCACCTTGGCCTACAATCTCCACTGGGACTGGAATGTAGAGACCAAAGACCTGTTCCGGCGTTTAGACCGGGACCTGTGGGAATCCAGCCGTCACAATCCCGTTCTCATGCTGGGAACCATTTCCCAGGAACGCCTGGAAGAAATGGCAGAAGATGAAGGCTTTATCGCCCAGATTGACCGCGCAGCGCGGCAACTGGACGACTATCTCAAAGAGCGCACCTGGTATCGCAAACACCGGGAGAAAGAGAAACATCAAGAATGTTTTGTGTATTTCTCTGCGGAATTTGGCCTCACGGAATGTCTGCCGATTTACTCGGGGGGCTTAGGGTTACTCGCCGGGGATCACCTGAAATCTGCCAGCGATCGCGGTTTACCCTTGGTGGGCGTCGGACTCCTCTACCAAGAAGGATATTTTAGCCAATATCTCAACGCCGATGGGTGGCAGCAAGAGCGTTACCCCATCAACGACTTCTACAATATGCCCCTGCACCTAGAACGAGATGCCGAGGGCAATGAATTACGCATTGAGGTAGACTATCCGGGGCGAAAAGTATATGCGCGGGTCTGGCGTGTCCAAGTGGGGACGGTTCCCTTGTATATGTTGGATACTAACATTGAACCGAACAATCCCTACGACCACGATATCACCGACAAACTCTATGGCGGGGATCTCGATATGCGGATTCACCAAGAGATGATGTTGGGAATTGGCGGCGTGCGGATGCTCAAGGCCCTCGGCTACGAACCCACCGCCTATCACATGAATGAAGGTCATTCGGCCTTTTTAGCCCTAGAACGGATTTCTATCTTAATCCGAGAACAGGGTCTCACGTTCAAGGAAGCGAAAGAAGTGGTTGCTGCCAGCAATGTCTTCACCACTCATACCCCGGTTGCTGCCGGGTTTGACCTGTTCCCCCATGATAAGGTCATGCATTATTTGGGTCATTATGCTGAGGAATTTGGCCTGGGAAGGGAGCAATTTCTAGCCTTGGGACGGGACAATACCGGGGATTTGGAGTCGCCTTTTAGCATGGCAACCTTGGCGATCGAGATGGCCAGTTTTATTAATGGGGTCGCCAAATTACATGGGCAAGTCTCCAAGGTGCTGTTTAATAACCTTTGGCCGAAACTCCCCCCTTCGGAAGTGCCGATTACCTCGATTACCAATGGTGTCCATGCCCGCAGTTGTGTGGCCAAATATACCCAGGAACTCTACGATCGCTATCTCGGACCCAAATGGTCCACCACCCCCGCCCACTATCCCTTGTGGGAACGGGTCGATGCCATCCCCGATGATGAACTGTGGCGCAACCAGGACCTCTGCCGTGCGGAACTCGTGGTGTTCGTCCGGGAACGACTCCAAAAATACTTACGGGCTCGCGGCGCTTCCTTCACGGAAATTGATGCCGCGCGGGAAGTGCTCGACCCCGGAGTGCTCACCATTGGATTTGCACGACGCTTTGCGACCTACAAACGGGCTACATTGTTCCTGCGCGACCTCGATCGCATCAAGCGGATTTTACTCGGGTTGAATACGGACCTGATTCCTGGGGGCAAAACTCCCTTAAGAAAACCGATGGTTCAGTTTGTCATCGCCGGAAAAGCTCACCCCCACGACATTCCCGGCAAAGAAATGATCCGTCATATCACCCATTTCATTCGCGAACAAGGCTGCGAAAAGAATGTGGTGTTTATCCCCGATTACGATATTAACGTAGCGCGGATGATGGTGTCGGGTTGTGATGTATGGTTAAATACTCCCCGTCGTCCTCGGGAAGCATCGGGAACCAGTGGGATGAAAGCCTCCATGAATGGATTACTGAATCTCAGTATCCTCGATGGATGGTGGGATGAAGCGGATTACGTTCGCACTGGGTGGCCGATCGGACATGGGGAATTCTATGATGACCCCAACTATCAAGATGAAGTGGAAGCGAATGCTTTGTATGACTTGCTGGAAAAAGAAGTGATTCCCTTGTTCTACAATCGCGATGAAGAGGGAGTTCCCCGCAAGTGGGTCTCGAAAATGAAAGATGCCATTCGCTTGAATTGTCCGCTGTTTAATACGGCGCGGATGGTCAGTGAATATGCCACTCGGGCCTATTTTCCAGCCAGCGATCGCTACTATGCTATGAGCGCAAATGGTTGTCAACCGGCGAAAGAATTGGCCGCTTGGAAAACTCACCTGTTTGAGCGCTGGTATGATATCAAGATTCTGGACATTGATATTTCTGAATCTGATGATGTCAAAGTCAACCAAAGTATTAACGTCAAAGCGCTTTTAGACCTAGCAGGATTGACCGAATCTGATTTAGAAGTTCAACTCTACAAAGGACCAATGGATGCTGATGGCAATATTATCAATGGCGTTTCCGTGGTCATGGATTATCAAGGTACTGATGCCCATCAGCAAAGTATCTATACGGCCAATATTGCCTACAGTTCCTCGGGTTTACAAGGATTGTCTCTGCGGGTGTTACCGAAACATCCCTATTTAAGCAGTCCGTTCCAACCGGGTCTGCAAGTGCTGTGGGCTAATGCTTAAACCTTGACTTGAGTGATATTTTTCCGTGTTTTGGGGGATTAGAACCCCTGATTTCACCGATCTTCACGGATTGAATGACTGATTTGTAGGGGTGATTTATAGATTGCCCCTACATCAGTTATTTGAGTCACAGAAGGACGATTGGGAATGACGATATAGCCGTTGTTATATGCTTCGGTTATGGGGTCGGTACGGACTCCTAAGACTAGGTTGCGATCGCATCCCCAATACCACCAATGAGCGCCAATGTAAGCGCACAGGATTGCATCGAGTTGGTCTTCAATGGCTTTGAATAATTTAGAGCTTGTTTCAGCTAATTGATTAATAAAACTATCCGGTGAGTCACTCAAAATCCAAGCGCTTGAATTTAAACTTAAGCTGGGTTCTAAATTGGGTAAAACTTCGACAATATATTGCCGGAGTTTGATTAATTCTAAACGGCGATCGGCCAACTTCCCCTTTTTGTACTTCAAAATCCGAGATAACCCAAATAAATTAATCATCGCCGGGTGAGGAAATACTTCAATTTGATAGCGATCGCACCGTTGGGGAATCATCATCGGTGCATGCATAAACCCCCGCGCCTCCAAACTCTTGCCAAACCCCACCGTATGACTGGCAAACCGACTTTTGAGATTGGCGGGATAACATCCAGCATGATAGCGCCCAAAATAGCGATGAGTCAGCTTATCCGGCAGTCTCATCCCCGTCGCATTCGGAATCAGCGTCGGCGCATCCACGGCAACTAATCCCGGTTCCGGTTCAGGAACTCTTTGATCCACCCAATCCAAAATATCTACCGTTGACAATTTGCAGTCTAAATCTGTAAGTTGTAATTGAGAATTCTCCCAAACTAAACAACACAAACCACTCGCGCCGGAACTCCATCCGAGGTCAATTCCAATAAATTTCATCAGTTTTTAATCAGTTTTTTTGACAGAAATCAGAAATAGACCTCTTGCAAAATTCTTTAAAGCCCCCCAGTAAATAAACATTTATTCCTCTG
>CAYUEH010000443.1:0-2707 GCA_964442465.1 uncultured Laspinema sp.
TGGGTTGCGATCGCATGGTTAGGGGTTGGTCATTTGTCATTTGTCGTTGGTCATTTGTCGTTATCCTCGTGACGTGGCTCTGCCGCGTCACGCACTCTTGGCGGCTCTGCCGCCTGTATGCGGACTGGAGGCAGAGCCTCCATAAGCCCGTGACGCGGCAGAGCCACGTCACGAGAAATGGGGGTTGTCACGAGAAATGGGGGTTGGGGGTTGGGAGTATTATTCTATGGATTGCCCATTTATGGGGAGGGACTGGGGGTGGGACCCTCGGATTTTGACGGACAGGGACTCCAGTCTGTTACAAACTGTCATGAATTTGGGGTGCGTCAAGGGGTATAGTAAAAGCGATCGCCTCTTTGCGCTGTTGAGGAATCGTTCTCTTGCCAAAACCGTCATCTGCAAAACCCGACCTTCCCGCCACCCGAATCCTTGCAATTATTAATGGCAAGGGGGGTGTGGGGAAAACCACGACTTCAGTCAATCTCGCTGCTACGTTTGCCGAGCATCAGCGCATCCTCCTGGTGGATGCCGACCCTCAATCTTCGGCGACTTGGTGGGTTCAGCGTAGCAAAAAAGGCTTTGCTTTCGATCTGGCGCAGGAGACGGATCCGAGTCTCTTGAGTCAATTACGCCAGGTTGAAGGTTACGATTTAATTGTGGTGGATACTCCTCCGGCATTGCGATCGCAGGCGTTAGCGGCGGTGGCGAGTGCAGCGGATTATGTCCTCCTGCCGACTCCCCCGGCACCGATGGATTTAGCGGCGCTGATTGAAACCGTGCGCGAGGCGATCGTCCCCGTGGCGGTGCCGCATCGGGTGGTTCTGACTCGGGTGGATTCCCGGTCTTTGGGAGAGGCCCTGGAGGCTCAAAACACGCTGATGGAAGAAGGAATCCCCACCTGCCATGCGTTCGTTCGGACTTTTAAAGCTCATGAACGGGCGGCCCTCGATGGGGTGGCGATCGCCCAATGGCGTGGCAAAAATGCCAAAGAAGCTCAGGCGGATTATCGTCGGGTAGCTGATGAATTACAGCGTGATTGGAGAAACTGATGCCTAGAAAAAAAATTGCTGATTTAATTAGAAATGAAGCGCAAAAACCAGCCGATTCCGAACTAGAATTGGCTGAAAATATTCAATCTGAACCCATTGAAGCAGCAGAGGAAACTTTAGGTTCGGAGTTAGAAGCAACGGTGACAGAGTTGCAGACGGCGTTACAAGAAGCTCGGGCAAAAGATGGCGCGCTCGATCGCACCCTGGCCGAAGTTCAATCCGAATTGGAGCAACATCGTAGTCTGATCCAAAATTTAGAGGGTCAACTCAATCAATCCCAGCAGCGCAATGAAGAATTTGGTCGTCTCAATGCGGATTTACAGCAGCAATTGCAGGACCAAAAAACTCAGGTAAAAAAACTAGAGTCGGAATTAGCCGCTGCGACAAAAATCGCCGATCAAGAAAAAAATGCCCAAACGAAGTTAACCACTGAATTGGAAAAACAAAAACAAATCAATCAAAAACTCACGAAAGAGGTTGAGCAACTCTCTCAAGTTCGTGCGGAGTTAGAAGAGACGAAAAAATCGGCCATTCAACTGGCGGCAGCCAATGAAAAAGCCCTGCAAGAGTTGACGCAACTTCAACAAAAACAGCCTTCGTCTAACCCGAAAAATTTACCGATGAGAATCTCGCGTCCGACGACGGCGGATCAAAATACTTTCCCTCCGTTTTCGACAACGGACCTCACTTGGATGGATTAATCCCAAGGAGCAGCGGCCCCTTGGGTGACCACTGAGGGATAACATCCCTCAATCTGAAGTTTTAATCAGATCGATCGCCGCCACCAGTTGTTGAATGGCAACCGCTTGTTCGTGGGTGGCGAGGGAAATTTCCTGAGCACTGGCGGTCACTTCGTCGATCGCCTTGAGCACTCCGGTTAAGGAAACGGCAGTTTCTTGCACAATTTCAAAATTAACCTGCACGGTTTTTGTTCCTTCTTGCGTCGCTTTAGATGTTGCCACAACTGAGCTTTGGATATCCTCCAATAAGATATTAATTTTATCGGCGCTTTGGCGAGAGCGATCGGCGAGTTTACGAATTTCTGTAGCAATCACGGAAAAACCTTTTCCGCGATCGCCGGCACGGACGGCCTCCACGGCAGCATTGAGGGCTAACATATTGGTTTGATCCGCCAAACTCCCCACGAGGGAGGCGATCGTCCCAATTTGACGCGCCCCTTCGTGAAGATGGTCGATTTGGAGGGCGATCGCTTCTACATTGTCTTTGAGGGTGGTCATTCCCTCCAGGGTGCGATCGACCGATCGCCTTCCTGCCGTGGCGATCGTTTGCGCTTCTTGAACCCCAAAATTCGCAGTGGCACAGGAAGAAGCAACTTGTTGCGAAGATGCCTTTAATTCATTCATTTGATCCAATGCATCCTCGACTGCCTTTCGTTGACGTTGTTCGGTTTGCAATGCCGCAGTTTGGGCCTGTAATAAAGCCGATTTTTCCTGGATTTGTTGTTCCAACTCATCGGTTTGAACGATCGCTTTATCGGTCAGGGGACGAAGCAAGATCACCATTCCTCCCGTTCCCAACAGCGTCAAAAGGGCAATGGTCATCCCGGTATCGAAAATCTGTTTTTGCACAGGTTGATAGAGTTCCTGACGCTCCATTTTCACCGCTAGTCCCCAATTGGCAATGGCGATCGGATTAAA
>CAYUEH010000443.1:2807-4983 GCA_964442465.1 uncultured Laspinema sp.
ATCAAACCGCATAATCCCTTCAATCTCCTCGGATTGATTGAGGGCATCGGTTAAAATATTGGTCGAAACCTGGACTAATTCATTCCGTTGAATTTGCCCTTGATTATACGCTACTAACTGATTCCGCGCTCGGGTCCGACTGGCAATTTGTCCGCCAATATCCTGAGTTCTTAAGAGGAATTCTTCGATCGCCAGGGTGCGAGTTTGGGCCGCAAATTCCAGATTGTGTTCCTCTCCTTGTTTGAGTCGTTGCGACAGGGGCATAATACTGGCGATCGCCACACTCGCACCAATCGCTACTGCTCCCAAGGCGGAATAAATCAGCAATCTGCTCTGTAACTGCAAAGCCGAGTTTTGCTTTCCTTGATCAGTCTTCGCCATTCCAACCCCTTGCTACGTTCTGGGCGAAGTAGAGCGACATAAATAAACTTAATCCCCCTGAACAGTAGAAACAATCTGTCATTCGCGCATCAGCGGGAATGCAGGCATTTTTTGTTGAGGATGACAGTTCGGTTGAATTATGCCGCCCTACTTCTCTGTATTTTTCTCCTTTATTTTATCCAAAGTTTAGTTTTTTTGCGCGGCACAATTAATCCATGAATTGGATCGCGGCCTCTGAGATGCTCCTCTTGAGGCGCAATCAGTGCTATCCCACAAACCCCGAAATTACTGGGAAATTTCGACAGTCCGGTGAGGGCAATCCCCAGACCCATTGTCTCAATTTATCTCGGGATTCAGTAAATTTCACCAGAATGACTTAAACGGTCCGTAAAATCACTTATCCCGGTAAAATACTCTGGCCCATTCAAACATTGGAGGGGTTGTAACCACTTTTATTTTAGGGGGATAGCTGGTTTAAACTCAATCAACTCCCGGCTTATTTTACTTTAATTTTTGCTCTAGAAACGACAAGCAGAATCGGGGATAATTGGGCATAATTTATTAGAAATTGGATTTCGTCGTGCTTCTATTTGAGTCAAATTGGGTAAAGGCTGTAATGGACTCAAATCGGAAATATTATTGCTGCTGAGGTTGACTTCGGTTAAACGACTCAGAGCAGATAGAGGTGAGATATCAGAAATTTCATTAACACTGAGAAATAGGGTGTTTAAGTTAATTAATGTCTCCAACGGAGTGATATCGGAGATTTGATTTCCACTTAAAAATAAAACCTGTAAATTCGTCAGAGAACTGAGGGGACTGAGATTAGAGAGCGCATTGCTACTCAGAAACAGTTCCGATAGGTTGGTCAGGGAGGTTAGGGGAGTCCCATCGGCAATTTGATTAAAGTCTAAAGACAGTCTCCTTAATTGCTGTAATGACCTTAACGAATTGATGTCTGAAATTTGATTTCGTCCTAGAAATAGGGTGTCCAGTTGGGTTAAAGACTGCAAAGGGGTGAGGTCTGTAATCTGGTTGTCATACAAATCCAGGGTTAACAACTGGGTTAAGGAGGAAAGCGGACGCAGATCGGAAATTTGATTGTCACTTAAATAGAGATAAGTGAGTTGTTGCAGGGAGGCAAGGGGGCTAATATCGGAGATTTGATTGCGACTGAGATAAAGTAATGTGAGTTGGGTCAGGGAGGCAATGGGTCTGAGATCGGAGATTTGGCGATTACTAAAGGGGAGGACTTGTCTTCGGGAGAGAATCGCCGAGGCCCGATCGCACTCGGAGGTTCCAGCTTCTGCTAATAAAGCATCTACGGTTTTTTGGGTTTCTGGCGTCAGACTGTCTCGATTTTCACACCACTGGGCAAAGGTTGTATAAGTTTCTAAGCGGTTGGATTGGGCAACTGCCGGAAATCTCCCGGCCATCACTCCAGTCAGGGACAGCAAACAGGCGAGGGCGATTCTCGGAACGAGACGCTTCGCGATCGCACCAGGAACGGTCCTGCGCTGCCCCGATTTCGTTGGGTATTCTCCGTTTTGATGTTTCGGGTCAGAACAGGAACTCAAGGGGTTAGGGCGGGGTATTCTCGGGTCCTCTGTGGCGATCGCTAATCTCGATGCCGATCGCTTGCATCCCATCCGAATCAATCCGATCGATAAACTGAGTTTAAACATCTTTCTCTCCCCATGTATTATCCGCATGACCTCGATCAAGAGGTCTTTTTTATCATAAAAACTGTTCATTTGGGGTTAACTCCTAGCCCTGTCCAAGCACTCAATTTGAT
>CAYUEH010000444.1:0-4982 GCA_964442465.1 uncultured Laspinema sp.
TCCTGACCCCGGAAGGGATTAAAATTAGGGAGAGATAGCGTTTTAAACAGTGCAGAGCAAGTTATGGCAGTTAAAAAAGGTAGTAGGGTTCGCGCCGTTCGCGAAACGTTGGACAATAGTTTAGAAGCTAGTGCTAGTGATTCGCGCTTCCCCAGTTATATCTTTGAAACCAAAGGGGAAGTCGTAGACCTGAATGGGGACTATGCCCTGATCAAGTTTGGTCAGATGCCGGCCCCGAATGTCTGGCTGCGAATCGACCAGCTCGAAGAATTCAAGTAAACCCTAAACTGTTTAACGGTTTTATTAATCATGTCCTCCTCCCCCTTTTCTCCTCCCTCTTGTCAAAAAGCTCGTGTTTCCATTATTGGTGCGGGTAAAGTTGGCAGTACCCTCGCCCAACGAGTCGCCGAAAAAAATTTAGCTGATGTGGTGATGCTCGATGTCCTGGAAGGGATGCCCCAAGGGATTGCCCTGGACTTGATGGAAGCCCGGGGGGTGGAGGGTCATGACCGGCAAATTGTGGGTACGAATGATTATGATGAGACGGCGAACTCGGATATTGTGGTGATCACTGCCGGTCGTCCTCGCAAACCCGGGATGAATCGGGATGATTTGATTGAGATTAATGCGGCGATTGTCAAGACAGCAGCATCGGAGGCGATCGCCCGATCGCCCGAAGCCATTTTAATTGTGGTGACCAATCCTCTCGATGTGATGACCTACGTTGCCTGGGAAGCCTCGCAACTCCCCTGCCGTCGGGTGATTGGGATGGCGGGAGTATTGGATGCGGCGCGCTTTAAAACCTTTATTTCGATGGAACTGGGGGTGTCAATCCAGGATATCAAGGCAATGGTCCTGGGAGATCACGGACAGTTAATGGTCCCCCTGCCGCGCTACACGACGGTGGAGGGGATTCCCCTGATGGAACTGATGGATGCTCAAACCATTGAGCGAATTGTGGAGCGCACGCGCAATGGGGGCACGGAAATCGTAGAATTAATGAAGACCGGGAGTGCTTATTTTGCTCCAGCCTCTTCGGTGAGTTTGATGATTGAAGCGATTTTGCTCGACCAGTCGCGAATCGTTCCGGCTGCGGCTTATCTTCAGGGTGAATATGGGTTACGCGATCTGTTTATCGGGGTCCCTTGTCAGTTAGGATGCCGAGGGATTGCTCAGGTGTTAGAACTCGAACTGGATGAGGCAGAACGGGCGGCTTTCCAGGCTTCTGCTGAATCGGTTGTCCAACATTTGCAGCAAGCTCACGAAATTTTATCAGGCCGGACCTCAAGGTAACTGAATTCCGTTGGCAAATTGGAGGGTTCTACACAAACGGGCGATCGCCTTCGGGATCTAGGGAGTCGGTGCAGTGGGGATGAGAAACTGGGGTTCTATGCCAAATCGCTGTTCATGAGTAACAAATCTGGACCCGAAACCCGGTTTCTTGTCCTTCCTATGAATTTCATCCTGTGCCGACTCCCTAGAAAGGGGTCTGAACTAGAGAATCGATTGGCATGGTGTCAGGTTAAATGAGTTTCGCGGCACACTTGAAGTCAGAGCCGAAACTCGATTCGGGTTGCTCCTTTATACGTCTTGCTATGGCTAATTGTTCTATTTCTTCGATTAAAGACCTGAATACGGCGATCGCCGCTCAGAACCCGTTCCCTTACCCTGCATCGGTGAGCGATCGCGAAATTTGGCGGGATGACCTGCCCAATCTCAACAGCTTGAACGATCGCATTCGTCAGGTGGTTTTTCAAGCCCTGGACCGCTCTGGCCAAGGTCGGTCTGCCTTGAGTGCGATCGCGGTAACGGGCAATCCGGGCATGGGCAAAAGTCATCTGATCAGTACCCTGCGCCATCAGCTCCAACAAGATGATAGCGCGCTGTTCATTTATGTCAATGCCGGTCAATTAACGGACTTAAACCTCCTGCGCTATCAATTTCATCAGCGGGTGGTGGAGAGTTTGCGCTATGCTGGACAAGGCGGCGTCATGCAGTGGCAATGCCTAGGGGCAGCGATCGCCAATCATGCCATTCATGCGATCGACCCCAACGCCCGCAGCTTTACTCCCCCAGAACTGATTGCCAAACTCAACAATCACACCCGAGTTAAAAATCAAACTTGGGTCAATCAACTCACGGAAGGATTCTGCAAACTTAAACCGGCTTTGGCTGATCCGGATCTCGTCCGAGCCATTATCTGGACCCTATCGAACACTGAAGCCCCCTACAGTATTAAATGGTTGTCCGGTGCGGCGATCGCCCCTTCTAAAGCCACGGAACTCGGTTTACCCAATCGGTCCCGAGACTCCCGGGATGCTGATGCCTGGGAAATCCTCATGCATAGCTTGAGCCTCATAAGTTACTATTACCCCCTAATTATTTGTTTTGACCAATTGGAGGCGGCAGATCAAAGCGATACGGGCTTAAAACGAGAACGGGTGGTTGCCAGCATTATTAAACGCATCTGGGATACCCTGCCTCGCGCCTCCTTAGAACGGGGAATGGTCCTGTTCAGTGTGATGACGGAGGAAACCTGGCGCAATAAGGTCCAAGCCCTGCCTCCGGGAATCTCCAACTACCTGTGCAAACAAGGCGAACCGATGCAGTTATACCCGATCGGTCCCGAGGGGATTGTTGAGCTGGTTCGCCTGTGGTTACAAGAGTTTTATGACCACTACCAGTTAACCCCACCTAACCCGGTTTATCCCTTTGAAGCGGGCCAATTGAGAGCGTTAGCGCGGGAACAGCTATCGGTGAGGGAGATTTTGGAATGGTGCGCGGAAAATTTCCATCCGGTGGAAGAAGACCCCTTTGAACAGGTGGAAACTGCGTTTGAACGGGAACAGAGTTTTCCCGAGACTTCGGACTCGGTGCTTGATAATGGGACAGTGGCTCAGGCGATTTATTTTGGGTTCCAACGGGTTCTGGGACAGACGATCGCCGGGGTGGAAGTTGAGTCTGTGAGCGATCGCATTCAACGCGATCGCCACAATCGCGGTTATATTCAATTTACCCTGACCACTCGTGAGAATGGCCGTCCATCTACCCTCGGTGTTGCCATCCTCCAAGAGATGCAGAGCCAAAAAGTCGAAGCGGCTTTAAAACGCTTGGTTCAATATGAAACCTTTGATCTCACCTGTGGCTGTTTAGTTCGCCCTGACGAGAACCGGATTCCCCCCCATTGGCAAGCATCCCGTTATCTGCAACAGTTCACCGGGGAACGAGGGGGACAGTGGGTGGATTTGAAAGCGGAGGATATTCTCCCCCTGATTGCGATTTGGCGGGTGTATCAGCGCCGGATTGAGTATGGGCTTCGGGCGGAACAAATCTTTGAGTTGATTGCGTACCGAAAACTGGCTGCCGAAAATCCGCTGTTACAGGCGATCGCCCGCAGTACCCTTTCTCCAGAACGGGTCCTGCTGGCGACGGTTACTCCCGAGTCTGAATCGGTTAAAGGGGTTAATTTAGCCACCTCAACAGACCGTTTCGGGGGCTAGGGGTCCGATCGCTTGACCCCAACCCCTCCCTGTCGCTTTGAGGCGCAATTTTCATGGGATTTGATCCGGGGAGTCTCGATCCCAGGGATGATAGAGTTCCTGGCTTAAATCAGTATTATTACCGAGTCAATCCGGTCGTTTTGCTGTGTAAACTAAAAGGAAAGAAACCGGATTCAGGGCGATCGCGTCTCTAGGTCAAATCAGTAGGGGTTCCAGCCAAATTTCAAGCTGTCATAGTCGAGTCTCTCAACGGGTCTAAACCGCTTAGGCTGTAACTATCAGAACCGATCGGTTGATCCAACCGCCTATCCCTGAAGAATTCAGGCCGAATCAATACAGTCTATGGGATTCCATCGCTGTATTTCTACCCAACGGTTAATTTTAGCCGATCGCCGTCAATCAGTCCCTAATTTTAATAATTCTTAATCTATTGTTGTAACTTTTGTAACTTTTGCTTTATAATCTGTTACAGAAAGGAATCGCAAAAACCAGCTAGGGATCGCCTTGCTGGGTATGAGAACTAGACGAGGAAAGGTCATGTCTGAAATATTCCCAGTTATCCTCTTGGCCATTGGCACGATAGCGATCGCTTACTTCCTAGAGCTATTTGCCGCCATCTTTGGAGATGTATGGTTATTAATCGCCGCCATTCCCAGTTGGTCCTGGACCGTTGTCTTATTACTGGCCGTGATTGCTACTTATAAAGCCTTACCTGACTAAGTAATTATGCTTAAGCCGGTTCGGGCAGTCCCGGTGCAACCATCAAAAGTCCCAGGGTAAATTCTACACCAAACCACTCCATAGCAAACGACTCCATCCCCGTGAGTGTCACGCCAATGCCCAACCTGACTCCCATGAATCTGAGCGAATCTCTAACTTGCCGAGGTCAATTGAACGGCAACAATCGCCCAATGTTACCATTGGAAAATCCCCCGATGCCAAGATAGGCGATCCTGTCACCGCAGCAATGGCAGAACAAGTCATGAATGCTTCTTTCTAAAAGTTAATCACTACAACAATCTTTCGACCCTTGTCCTTCCCAAGGGTCGGTTTTAGCCGGATGGGGGTCCCCGGTCCGATACAGGAACCCGGGCAGCATTTTGAAGAAAACCCAGAGAGAGGCGATCGCATCAGAACCCGAACCGGATCATCTCCCATTGATATCCCCTGGGAGTCCGGTTGATGCCTCTATGGAAGATGATCTGTAATTTATTTCCCGGCATTTGCAAGGTGAAGGGCTGTACAGGAATGGCCGCAACACCCTGAATTTTGCCCTCTGATGACACCCAAAGAGGAGTTTGTGGTCCGGGTGGCAACGAAACAAGGGGGTGAACTGCCGTAGCTTAGAAGTGGGATAGTTTGTTCCAGTCCACCACCACTCAACCACAACTCAACGCGGCTCTAGGGGGCCTTTTCAACCCTGATGAGTACCCGATAGAGTAGACCTCTTGCATCAATCTCTTCAGCCCCCCTGAATCAGGG
>CAYUEH010000445.1:0-4968 GCA_964442465.1 uncultured Laspinema sp.
TTCCACATCACTTGATTTTCATCGAGTTTGTCGGTGACAATACGACCGATCGCATCAATTTCCTTGACCTCTTCTGGGGATAACTTCACATTGGCTGCTTTGGCATTATCTGTGGCTTGTTGCTCATTTCTTGCCCCGACAATGGCACAGGTTTGAGGTTGGGCAATTAACCAGGCTAAGGAGAGTTGGGCTAGGGTACAATGATGGCGATCGGCAATGGGGCGAAGTTTCTCTAAGGCTTCTTGAACTCGCGCATAATTCTCTTTGTCGGAAAAGAGTTTATTTTTAGAGCGATGGTCACCTTCGGCAAATTGATGATCCGGTCCAAATTTGCCTGTTAAAAGTCCCTGGGCGAGGGAAGAATAGGAGAGAATTGAAATGTCGTTTTCGACGCAATAAGGCATTTGGTCGTTTTCGATTTTTCGCCAGAATAAGGAATAGGGGGGTTGCAAACTATCAATCTGTCCATATTGTGCTGCTTCTTCCAGTTGGGTGCGGTTAAAGTTGGAGACACCGACTGCGCGAATTTTGCCTTGTTCTTTCAGTTTGACCATTGCTCCCATTGTTTCGGCAATGGGGATGGTTTCACCTCCCCAGGTTCCCGAGGGCCAGTGAATTTGATAGAGGTCGATATAGTCGGTTTTGAGGTTTTTTAAGGAGCGATCGCAAGCTTCGATTACTTGGTCATGTTTGAGATGAGTTGAGAAAACTTTGGTGGCATAAATGACATTCTCCCTCACATCAGACAGGGCGGAGGCGACGATTTGTTCTGAATATCCATCTCCATACACTTCTGCTGTATCAAAGGTGGTAATTCCGGCGTGATAGGCAGCGCGCAGGGCTTGGATGATATCATTATCTTCGATGCCTACCCACATCTTTTTTCCCGCTTGCCAGGTTCCGATAATGATGGGGGTAATTTTTAACTCGGATTTGCCTAATGTTCTCGTTTCCATGTTGACCTCTTAAACTAGAATGAAGACTACTTTTTACAGTTGTCTGTCTTATTTTAACGATTCGTCTCAATAGGGGTGATTACATGGAATTAACGGCTACTTTGAAGGAATGGGCGATCGCCGTCGATGCCTTAGAACGAGGGGAGACTATCCTGTTACTCCGCAAAGGCGGGATTCGGGAAGTGGGGGGTCGCTTCCAGGTTCCGGAGTCGGAGGTGTTGCTGTATCCGACGTTTGAACATCAAAAACCTGAGTTGCTGAAGGCGGACTATGGCTCGAATGTCACCCCAGTGGCGTCGGGATGGCATCCAGAACGGGTGCGGATTGGCAGTTGGGCGAGTATTACCGATTTGTGGCCGATCGCCGTGGAAACGGAGGAAATTGCGGCATCGGTGCAGTCCGCGTTGCAACCGTATCACATTTGGAATGCTCGCTTTGTTCGCGATCGCCTCCAGTGGAAACCGCGCCAACCCCTGTATCTGCTGCTGTTGCGGACGTATCGTCTTGCTGAACCGCGAGAAATTGCTTACTGTGAGGCGTATGGCGGATGTAAGTCATGGATACAGCTAACCGAGGCAGTCACTACGGCAGACTCATTCCCGGTGTTGGATGAGGTGGCATACGGCAATTTGCGCGATCGCCTCCGGGACATTGTGGCAACGCTGACTTATACTGACTCTGGCGATCGCTCCTGATTTCTCCCGGCGCATTGGGTAATAAAATGTCATAGAATAGGGATTTTGTCCAGAGGATGCTTTGGGTAATACCCTGAAACCTCCCGGGCATGATTACAGGCGATCGCTATACCACTTGCTGGACTGTCCTACGGTTTACCTTTATTCTCTGTCTAAATATAAATTATCCTCGGGATGCATCCCCAGACAGTCTGCACTTTCTGGGGAAATTGGCGCAATTGGCAGTATAGGAGTCAGTTAAAAGAGTGACCCAATCGGGTTTCCGTACTGGGAAGGAGGTGAGTAGATTGAGAGTGTGAAAAATAAATCGACGTTCGGAGTAACACGGAATGCGGTTGTCATCGGTAAAACCCCGCACCCTCAAGGGTGGGGCTATACGGACAAAGCCTGCCTACGCAGGCTAGAAGCGAAAACCGACTGCTTACAACCAGATTCGGTATAACACTCCCTAATGAAACGTCAATATTCTACCTCTCAATCTTCTAAGGTTATGAACAATAAATCTAAATCTCGTCGCGCCATCGCCTCTCTTCCCGCCAGTTTAGCTGCCTTATTACTCTGTACAGGCGCTGCAACGGTACTTCCCACGATTGCTCAAGTGAGAACTGGCCAGACTCCCATTGCTGCTGCAACGAATAATGTCCTCTATGTCAACCCCCAACTGGGGCGGGATACTAATGCCGGAACCAGTGAAGCAGCAGCGTATCGCACTATCACTTATGCGTTGCAGAAAGCTCAAACAGGGACGGTGATTCAGTTAGCTGCCGGAACCTATAGCAAAGATACCGGCGAATCGTTTCCCCTTCCCGCCAAATCTGGAGTGACCCTGCGCGGAAATAGCAGCAACAAAGGTCAAGGGGTGCTGATTATTGGCGGTGGCACTTATCTGAGTCGCACCTTTGCTAGTCAAAATGTGACGGTGAATGCTGCGAATAATAGTATCATTGAAGGGGTAACGATTACGAACCCGAATGCGAGTGGGACTGGGTTATGGATTGAATCGACTAATGCTGTGGTTCGCAATAGCACGTTCAAAAATAGCCGTCGGGATGGGATTTTTGTCACCGGCAATGCCTCACCGAAAATTGAAAATAATGTGTTTATTGAGAATGAGGCAAACGGGATTTCCATCGCCCGGGAAGCTGGGGGTGAAGTTCGCGGGAACATTTTCCAGAATACCGGATTTGGTTTGGCGATCGGGGGAACTTCCTCGGTGTTCGTGATTGGGAATACGATTTCCCAGAACGTTGATGGGATGGTGATTTCCAATTCTGCTACTCCTGTCTTACGGGAGAATGCGATCGAGGGTAATGAACGGGATGGGATTGTGGTGATCTCTTCGGCGCGTCCGGACTTGGGGACGGTATCCAGTGAGGGACAGAACCGCATCCGCAATAATGGACGCCATGCTTTATATAGTGTGTCCTCGGAATTGATTCAGGCGGTGGGGAATGATATTGACCGCGATCGCATTATTGGTTCGATTAACTTTGTTCCCGCAGATGTGCAAATCGCCTTTCAGGATGTAGAAGGACATTGGGCGCAAGCGTATATCAGCGCTTTGACCAAAAAAGGGATTATTGCCGGATTCCCCGATGGCACATTTAAACCCAACGAACCTGTAACTCGCGCCCAATTTGCGGCGATCGTTGCCAAAGCATTTGCACCCAGCGCACAACGGCAGGGAATGGCGTTCCGCGATGTAACCAGCAGTTTCTGGGGTGCCGATGCGATTTCTATGGCATACCGAGGCGGATTCCTGGCAGGGTATCCCGAAGGTGTATTCCGTCCTAACCAAGAAATTCCTAAAGTCCAGGCGATCGTTGCTTTAGTCAGTGGATTGGGATTACGCAGTAATGATACTGCCTCCCTCTCACGGTACAATGATGCGGCACAAATTCCAGACTATGCCTTGACAGCAGTAGCCGGGGCAACGGAAAATCAATTGGTGGTAAACTATCCCCAAATTGGTCAATTCAATCCAAATCGGGAAGCAACCCGCGCGGAAGTCGCTGCCTTTGTCTATCAAGCGTTGGTAAATGCTGGCAAAGCAGAAGCGATTCCCTCTCCTTACTTAGTTGCCACGCCATAGTTGATCCTGGGGTCGTCCCCTCACTTTGATTGTAATTTCCCCAGAGTCGGGATGCGGCAATGCTGCATCCCGATTCTAATTTATACGGTACCATAAGTAACGCCTAAGCGTTTGAGCCATTTGCGGTAGGCGATCGCCGATTGATCGCAAGCTAAATGGACCTCTGCTGCTAAATCCAGAGGCAAGCGTTTGGGACGTTGGGATTCTACAATGGGGATATCCTGCTGAACTACGGTTTCTTGAAACTGCCGCAACGCTTCCTCGGGAATATCCTGTCCGTAATTCATGGCAATCCACATCCACCCTAAACAAACCTCTTCCTCCAGGGGGGTAATGGTAAAAAATAATCCTAATTTCCCCCCTTGTGCTGCTTTAGCAAAGGATGCAGTTAAAGGACGCCAGATGCGATAATTGTAAGTCACTTCACCGCCAACGCCAGTTCCATCCGGGTCCGGTTGCCACACCTTGAGGTTGTTTAAACTGATGCCTTCGCTATCGGTTTTCACTTCATAGTCTGCTACTTCGGTATGATTGGCATCCCCGAGAAATCCATCATGGACAAAGGGAAAATGGGAAACATCAATAAAATTTTCCATCGCCCGCAACCCACTGGATTCATACCGAAATGGACCGCATAGAAATTTTCTAAAGTTGGCATCCTCCCACTCTAAAAACGGGGGAATGTTATCAGAGGAGAGTGCTGCTTCGGTTTCACCTAAATTTACCCATACCAATCCATAGCGTTCGACACAGGAATAGGCTTTAACCCGCATATTGGCAGTGGGTTTGGGGGTAGAATAGGCGGGAATTAAAACGCATTGACCCTCGGGATTATAGGCGAGTCCGTGATAGGGACAAACGAGGGTATTTTTGCAAACTTTGCCCAGAGAGAGTCGCGCACCTCGGTGGGGACAAATATCTTGCCATGCCATGATGCGATCGCCTGACTGCCACAGCAGCAATTCTTCTCCCAATAAGCGCACCGGGGTGATAGTTTCCGCTGGTAAATCACGCACTGCCGCCACCGGATGCCAATCATTCTTTAAAATTGGATCAATGTTCATAGTTGTAAAAATGCTAACGGTTACTCCAGGGAGAAAACTCAAAAATTTGACGCTTTGATTATAGCATTTTTAGAATTTAAGACTGCTTGATATAGCGGTTTATGGCTTCATGAGATACAGATATTTAGAGGAGAGGAGTGCGAGCATCTTGCTCGCTATTG
>CAYUEH010000446.1:0-4967 GCA_964442465.1 uncultured Laspinema sp.
TAAGGGGGGCTAGGGGGGATCGAGTCAACGTACCTCATGAATGTGAAAATTGCTAGATCTCGTCAATTCGATACAATCAAACCCGATTAGATTGATCGGCGAACCATCCGTTTGCTCAAACCCAGTGCAGCCAATCCTAATAATCCCAAGGTGGCAGTGGGTTCAGGTACTTGAGTGGAATCGCCATTGCCAGTTTGCTTCCATGCTTCAGTGGCTTTAATTTCTGCAAATGCTGCGGTAAATGACTGAGCCGATTTGCCACCGGCACGAAGTAAATTTAAGTCCCATGCAGCACCACTAATCGTTGAGTTACCCGTTGCCCAGGCTAAGTTTACATAGTCGGTTTTCGTTGTCCCAAAACTGTATAAGCTAGAAACTCCGGTATTGGGAGTCGTGGTAAATCCACCACTTCCATCAGCGATAAACGCATTTCCCTGGGCATCGGCACCAATCGCCCGCTGGCGGTTTCCATTGAACATTTGATGGTTGACCACAACATTGAGCAAGGCGTTTTTGGATTGAAGCCCGTTGAGGATACTGTTAAAGTTAACGCTGTTCGCTCGAATGTCGCGGTCTTCATCGGTAATTAACACAAAATTAACCGCAGCACCGTCGCGAAATGAGTAATTGTTTAAGGCATAATCAATCGCCGAATACCCATCCTCCCATGCGCCATTGGTGACGAGAGAGTTAGTGGCAGTTGCTAATTCAGAGGCACTTCCAAATAAGTTTCCTCCCACTGATAACGAGCGGCTTGTACCAGAATAACCCCCTCCAAAACCAATCAGACCATAGCGGTTTTCTTCGGATCGAACTCCAACACCTTTCCCTCGCAGAGCAAATTCTAACTCCCCAATGGATTGCCCCAACCAGGAATGTTCGCCGGACATAGAACCCGACTCATCTACAACAAAAATGAAGTCGGCAAAACTGGCTGCGTGGGCGGATGGTGTGAGGCCGATCGCTAACATTAATGCCGCACTAATAGAAAACGCCGGTTTTAAGTACGATGTGACTGACAAAGTGTCTGGGGAGATAATTTTCATGGCCGTTGACCCCTTTTGATGGGCGATATAAAATACAGTTTTCAGGTTTGTCGAGAGCTTTAGGCTCAAGAATTTCGTGAAAAAATTTAGCTCACCGAAGTAACAACTCCGGCGTTTCCCTTGCCGATGGCTTTAGCGATCGCTTGCAACTCTTGTTTTTAAGTGATAATTCGCTTTTCGCCGCTTATACCGGATTGGCTTAAAAACAATACAGGCTAGACTATAAGCAATTCAGAATAGGTCAGCTAGGCGTTCCAAAAGATCGCCTTCTGCCGTTCAACAGAATTTTTTCTCATGACTTATTAAACCTTTTTGAGATAGCAAAAAACCACAGTATTTATACGGAAATTATTAGGTTTTTTATTTAAATTTTAAAAATTTATGCCATGACAAATAGATTGGCAAATATAAAGTTTTACCAATCAAAATGCCTATTAATTTTTAACAGTTAATGGGATTTCTACTTTGGGCGAAATCCCAGTTTCCCCGGATATATAGCAATCATGAAGTGTCGTTGTGCAAGACCTCGGCGGTCCCCAACCGTTGGCGGCCCTTTAGGGGAAAGGGGACATCGGGTGAGGTACAAATCCTGCAAGGAATGCTATATAGCGACCCTTGCAGGACTTTGACATCAGGAAAGGGAGCCAGATGTAAGTGCAAGGCACAGAGGCTATCCAGCATCACGCAGATGAAGAAGCGCGATCGCTTTCCTCACTACAAGACTTTCAGGCTTAGGTCCATTGTCGGCATGATTTAGATGCGCTATATCAAACTGCTTAGGGATTCATCGTGATTTGGCGATCGGCATGACTCCTGAAATAGAGGTCTCTACTTACTTCTCGCTTTTTTGGAACAGTTTTACGCAAATTTGGGAAAAAAGTTTTTGGTCCCTAGTCATTTGTCATTGGTCACTGGTCACTGGTCACTGGTCCCTGGTCACTGGTCCCTGGACAAATGACCAAGGACAAATGACCAAGGACAAATGACCAAGGACAAATGACGAATGACTAATCCCTACGGCAAGGGACGACAACACCCCCCGATCGCCTCATTGGCTAGATGACCCAATCCAATGGATTCGAGAAGTTCTGTCCATTCAGCAGCAATCTCTGCATTCCCTGGATTATCCCGGCGCAGTTCCGCGAGGGTGGTGAGGGTTTCATGCCACAACCCATTCGCTGCATAGAGTTCCACGCGCTGCATCGGGGTTGTTGCGGCTTCTAGCTGACTGATGAGTGCGCTATCTGCTGCAACTCGTTGGACCATTCCTTCTACATAGTCATCTTCGGCGCGAATTCTGGGATTGCATCGATAGGAGAATTGCCACAAGTATTGTTTGCCGACTTCTAAGGCAGGGATGTTTTCCGGTAAGCGGAAACTGACAATCCCTGGAGTATCGGAAATCGGGACGACGGTTTTGTAGACTTCGGTTCTTTGTTCATCCAGAAGGACGAACTCTACTTCACGCGGCAGTTCGGAAGGATACGGCACGTAGAACCAGAATGTGGGATGTCCGGAGAGGGTATAATTGACTTGAGAGGCGATTAATCCGGTCAAGGGTTTATCCACTGGCGGACATGAGGTGCGACTCCCAGAACCTTCGCGATCCTCTGGTGGTTCGGGGTCGGGGGGTTCAAATACGGTGGCGATCGCCGAGTTGGGTGATGGCACTTGACGAATGTCCGAGCGTAATTCACTGCCAGATGTGCCGTAAACTCTGGTGACGGGTACGATGCCGGTGAAGACTATCAGACCGATCGCGATCGGCAATTTCGCCAGGTTCGATGGTTTCCCCAAAGGATGTGACAAGGTTCTACTCCTCCATACAAGTTGACATTCTGTTTACCTATCGCAGTTTAGGGATAAATTTACGCAAAGTTGTCAATTGTTTTTGGTCGTTGGTGCTTGGTCACTTGTCTTTAGTCCCTTGAGAAAGGACAAACGACAAATGACTAATGACTAATGCCAATGCTGGGGGGATGAGGGGAACCCAGGTGCTGTGGAGGAAGAGCAGATAGCAGAGGAGATAGAGAAGTCCGATCGCCATGATGCTCCCACCCACCCTCGTGATTCTCCCTCGAATACACCAGGCGATCGCACTTCCGATCCCTGACCACAGTCCAATCCAGAGCAGTTCTTTCCACCCACTCCATACTTGAATCATGGGACGTCCATCCAGTGCTGCACTGATAATCTCACTCACTTTTTGGGCTTGAAGCATCACTCCGGGTACTTTTTCCGAGGGAGATTTGCCGATGGCGTAGGGGGTGAAAAAAGCGTTAGGCTGGACTCGACTGGTCATCCCGATGAGAACAATTCGGTCTCTCACCCAATTGGGGTTAAATTCGCCATTTAAGACTTCGGTCAGGGTGAGAGTTCTGGCAATGGGAAAAGGACGATAATTTAACATCACATACCAGCCTCCGTCGGTGAGGGTTTTGTATCCTGCGGTATTCAGTTCCAGGGGATTTAAAATTGTTTTACCCAGTTTCAATGGCTTGTTTTTATTGCCTTCATTGTCCGGTAAAATATTCTCCTCCCCTAGATATTTTTGGGCTAATTGAAAGCTCAAGGAAAAGCCCGTGTTACAATCGGAGGAAGCTCTCATAAACAAGAGATGACGACGCACCAACCCATCTGGATCGATGAGTATATCATCAAATCCTAATTGGTTGGTGGGGATTCCCTCCGGCGCTCCTACTGATTCTCGATGAGATTTATCAAAGCTACAGATGGCAAATAGATTCGATTGCTGCTGCATCTGAGCGATTAATTCTGCATGACCCGGAGGAACGGGTAAATCTCGATAGAGGGTTAAACCGACTGCTCGGGGTTGATGCCGTTCTAATTGTTGCAACAGTTGGGTTAATGTGGCATCAGAAATCGGATATTCTTGCTTGGATTGTATATCGGATTCGGGAATTTCCACGATTAAAATCCGGGAGTCTGGGGGCTCTGGAAGACGCGATCGCAGGAAGTGGTCATACGCTTGGAGTTCCCATCCCTCCAATAGTCCCAACTGGCGGATCAGAATCAGAATCAAGGTGACTGCCAAAGGGATGAACCCCACCCAGCGATCGCGAAGTTTAGAGGATTGCTGAGTTTTTACTACAGGTTGCGATCGCCACTGCATCGGCACTTCGGCAGGATTTTGACAGATCACCGGCAACCAACTCGCACAAGGAAATTGATCCTCTAATCCTTGCAACCGTTCCCGCGCTTGTCGCACTGCTAAATAAAAGGAAGAACCGCTAGAAAATGCTTTAACAAAATTTACCAAAAATAGGTGCGCCACCCCATCGGCAACCGATTCTCGCATAACGATAATGTGAGGAATCTGTAAATCTGCCAGTTCTTTCGCTAATCCCAATCCATCGCAAGAATTAAAAATAGCCAACTGCAATCCACGAGCAATTGCCGTTCTCAGGGCCGATTTTAGATGAGAAATGCCAATTTTATCCCGGGGATTGATGGCGAGTAATCCTCGGTTTCCCCCTTCTTCACTTTCACTATGACCCGCAAAAAATAAAATATCCCAACCGCGATCGTCCCACAACTGTTCGTCAACTTCCTGACGGGAGGGTTCCACCAAAAACACCGTTTCTGCATCGGAAAGTTCGGACAAAGTAGAGCGATCGCCTCCAATATCAATACCATTGCTATCTCCCAAAATGGCTAAAATTCTCATCTGCTTTCTGTGATGAGATTTTTCCACCCGTTGATATTGAGGCGCACTTAACGCCAGTTCTGCTTTGGGATAATCGGACAAAAACTTCCAGAAATGCCAGGGTAAATGACGCAGGCGATCGTCATCGGTTTCCAGAATCACTTGGATTTCATCGGAATGGTGGAGATGCGATCGCAACTGGCGATCGATATTTCTAAATCCCTCCGCATTCAACCATTCATCAATCAGTTGAA
>CAYUEH010000447.1:0-4958 GCA_964442465.1 uncultured Laspinema sp.
AGAAAGAGACCGACTGAAGTCGTTACTACGAACTAAGAAAGAGACCGACTGAAGTTGTTACTACGAACGAATTAATTACCCATTGTTAGGACAATTTTACCTTGCATGGAGCCGGTTTCTAATAACTCATGGGCCGCTACTGCTTGTTCTAGGGGGAAAGTTTTACCTACATGAATCTTTAACTTGCCTTCATCAAATAGGCGCGCACATTGCTGTAACATTTTGGCTTGGTCTTGTTGTTCTGCTATCCGATTTTGTAACATCGGAGTCAGCATTAATTCAAAGCTGATGCGCTGATTGCGGAGGCGAGAAGTTTTTAAGTTGCCATGTTCCGGATTGGGTTCTAAAATGGTGACTACATCCCCATACAAGCGCACTGCTTCAGCGGTTTCAAAGAAGGTTTTGTCACCGACGGTATCAAATCCGATGTCTGCACCTTCGCCATTGGTCCAGTTCATGATGCGATCGATGACATTTTCTTGTTTATATAAAATGACTAAATCAGCACCCAATTGGCGGACAAATTCGGCTTTTTCTGGGGTACTGACGGTGGTGGCGACTTCGGCACCTTTGAGTTTGGCCAGTTGGATGGCGACATGGCCGACTCCCCCGGCACCGGCCTGAATTAGCACTTTTTGGCCCGGTTGTAAGCGTGCGCGGTCGTAGAGTGCTTCCCAGGCGGTAATCAGGACTAGGGGTGCTGCGGCAGCTTCTACAAAGCTGAGGGAGGTGGGTTTTTTGGCGACAAATCGTTCATCGATCGCCATATATTCGGCATAGTTGCCGTGAGGTCCACCCAATCCACCATTACAAAAATAGACTTCATCTCCCACGTTGAGGGTTTGCACCCCAGAGGCGATCGCCTCGACGACTCCGGCACCATCACATCCGAGGATATCCGGGCTCATGTCCGGATGAAAGGTTCCGCGTTTGCGAATTTTGGTATCAATGGGATTGACACCGGCAGCATGAAGGCGGACTAAAATATCCCGATCGCCTTCTAATTGCGGACCTGGAATATCTTTCACTTTCAAGACATCCGCTGCTGCGCCTAATCCGGTCATAACCACTGCTTTCATAGTCTTTCCTCAAGAGTTTGTTTTATCGAATGACTGACATTTTCAGGACTTACGCAATTTTGAACCTTAAATGCTCCATGTAGAGGCGATTCGCTTTCTCGCCTCTACATCCTGAATGGAGTTACGGGTCCCGCCACAAGGCAATTCCCCCCAACAATCCGCTGATATTGGGAACAATGGTGACATTAGAGGGTAAATCCAAGGTGATTTTTTTCGCTTCCCCACCACCAATGTAGAGGCGATCGTAATTAAACAAATGTTCTAAATTGGCGATCGCCTTTTCCAAGCGGCGATTCCACCGTTTGTCCCCAATTTTATCCAATGCCGCACGTCCCAATTGTTCCTCGTAGGTATCACCTTTGCGGAAGGGATGATGTCCCAGTTCCAAATTCGGGACCAGTGTTCCATTCACAAATAACCCACTGCCAAACCCGGTCCCCAGGGTAATCGTGAGTTCGACCCCTTTCCCGGAAATTGCGCCTAAACCCTGGATATCGGCATCATTGCAAACCCGAACAGGTCTTTCCAAAACCTTCGTCAGCGCTTCAACGAGATTAAACTCCACCCAATCCGAGTGGAGGTTAACGGCAGTGTAGATGATTCCATGACGAACCACCCCAGGAAACCCGACCGAAACCCGATCGAACTCACCTTGTTCTTTCGCTAAACCGGCGATCGCCTCAATCACAGGTTCCGGTTTAGCGGGATCCGGAGTCGGAACGCGGTTGCGCTTGGTCACCGCTTCCCCTGCTGCATCTAAAATAATGGTCTTCGTGCCACTACCGCCAATATCAACCGCTAGAGTTTTTATGGATTCCACTTGATTCACCATTGGACTATAGGATGAGGACTGAATAAGGATGAAGGATAAATCCGTATCAGTATCCCCCTTCATCCTTCCGATTACAGGATACTGTGCGTCAACTTACTGAAGAGACCCCTCCCAGGCCCTCCCCTAAGAGGAGAGGGAGGTATAATGAGTCCAGGTTTGTACTTGCAGCAAAGTATAATGCCTTATCAAGGAGCATATATCCTTCCGGCTCCCCCTTCCCTCCCAGGGAAGGGGGCTGGGGGGTTAGGTCTCTTCCCCCCTACATCGTGAGAGACTGACTATTAGTTTCAATCAGCTTGGCTAAATCTTGCAGGAATGCCGCTGCATCAGCACCATAGATAATCCGGTGATCGCAGGTAATATTCACCCGCATTTGTCGCCGGACCCCCATCATGCCATCGTCTGTGGCCACCACTTGATTTTTCGCCCCACCAATGGCGAGAATCGAACCCTGACCCGGAGGCAGAATTGCATCAAAACTATCGACCCCATACATTCCCAAATTGGACAGGGTAAAAGTCCCGCTATTATACTCCGCCGGTTGCAACTGTTTGACTCGGGCGCGTTCCACCAAATCCTTCCAAGTGCGAGACAGGGAATAAATATCCATTTGGTCGGCATTTTGCAGAACCGGCGTAATTAAACCGCCATCTCCCATTGCCACCGCCACAGCAATATTGATATTGCCATGATGTTGAATCCCTCCATCCACACAACTGGCATTGAGTAAGGGATGTTTCTGTAACGTGAGGGCCACTGCTTTTGCCAGTAGCGCAGTCATCGTCACCCCTTTGGACTTAATCTGTTTGTAGAGCTTGTCTAACTGATCTGTGGTAATCGTATAGCCGACATGGAAAATCGGCACCTGTAATGACGCCACCATATTCCGGACGACCGCATTTTGCAGGGTATTGAAGGGGACCACATCTCCCGAGGCTGCGGGGGCCGCTGGGACCGCCTGGGTGGGAATTCTGGGGGGTGCTGCCACCGTCGGTTGGGGTGGGGTGGCAGTCGCTGCTGGGGCCTTACCTGCTGCCGCTTCTACATCTTCCGCCACAATCCGCCCAAAAGGACCACTGCCGGAGAGGGTTGCCAAGTCCACTTTGTATTCCTTCGCCAATTTTTTGGCCCGAGGAGAGGCAACCGTGCGGCCATTTTGACGACTAGCGGGGGCTCCAGCCGCAGCCATTGCCGGTTCCGGTGCAGGGGATGGGCTAGACTGGGGAGCGGCTGCCGGTTGAGCCGATTGATTGCTGAGTTTCGCCCCTTGCTGCTTCGCCTGTTCGATTTCGGCTTCCGTTTCAGCTAACAAGGCGATCGCCGCACCGACAGGGGCCGCTTCTCCCGCTTGGACGAGGATCGTAGCGAGATAACCTTCATAGAAGGACTCTACGTCCATGTCTGCTTTGTCAGACTCCACCACCACCACCGTTTCGCCCTTCTCCACTTTGTCCCCCGGCGCTTTTTCCCAAGAGACAATTTTGCCTTCGGTCATCGTGGAACTCAGAGCAGGCATGAACACTTCGTTAATCATAGGTAGCTTCTTTTCGACGCTCAAAACTAAAATAAAGCAAGTTTTTATTCTACCTTGATCCGTCCCCAGAGAAAATCTACCCTGATTTGCAGCCCAGAGGATACAGCATCAACTATATTTCCCGCCTCCCTCTCCTCCCCATCTCCCCCATCCTCCCCATCTCCCCCATCCTCCCCATCTCCTCCATCCTGGTGACGTGGCTCTGCCGCGTCACGCATTCTGGAGGCTCTGCCTCCAGTCCTGGATCATCAGGCGCTAATCGCGGCCTATTGTACCTGTGACAGCTTTAACTCCTTACCAAATGTACAGGCGGCAGAGCCGCCAAGAGTGCATGACACGGCAGAGCCACGTCACGAGGACCCGAGGACAAATGACCAATGACCCATGACCAACGACCCACTACAAATCGCCGCGAATTTCCTCAACGACGCCATCGCGCAGGACGACTTCCACCTGCATTTTTTTAATTAAATCATCGCCCCGTTCCAGATAGAAAAAACTATCCATTTGTCCACTGGCGACTTCTTGTCCCATTTCCAGGGTCTGGACTTGTTGCAGATTTTGGAGAATTTGATTTTTCTGATCCAGCATCTCTCTTTGTCGTTGATTGGCCTGCATTTTCACCGACTCCATTTGTTGCTGGATTTGCGGTCCGGGGGGTTGAATGCTCTGCTTTTGCAGTTCGCCAATCATCTGCTGCGCTTGCATTTCGAGCTGCTGGAGTTGCATATCAATTTGATTGATTTGTCCTTGGAGTTGCTGCTGAACTTCTTCTTTCCAGCGCGGGGTAACGATCGCTTTGATAACGGTATTCCGCTTCAGAAGTAATTTCGAGTTAGAGACATCCATATTAGGTGACCTAGATTAAGGGTTAAGTGGAAAATTGGTCTAAAATTAGCCCCGTTATGCTACCATGCCACGAGGCTAATCTGGATCAAACGAACATTTTATCAATGCGATCGCCGTATCGTTCGGTAATTACGGGCCGTTTCATTTTCAGGGTTTGGGTGAGCATTCCATTCTCCATCGTAAAGGGCTCACTCAACAGGTAGAAGGGTCCAATGCGGTCATCGGGTCGATATCCCGGACGGTTTTTCACCTCCCGATTCAACTCCTGGCGGAACAGGTTGTCAATTTCGGGACTGGAGAGGTCGATTTCTCGGGTTCCCGATGCTGGGGGAGGATTGCCTGGAGAAACATTCTGAGGCAGACGCAGGGAAAGGTTTTGGGACAAGGCCCACTGTTGCAGCGCTTCAAAATTCGGCACAATCAAGGCCCCGAGGCACTTTTGGTCCTGACCCACGAGCATCATTTGGTCAATATAAGGACTGCGGATACAGGCATCCTCAATCGGTTGGGGTTCGATATTTTCCCCGTTGGTCAAAACAATGGTATCTTTGGCGCGACCCGTGAGGACTAAATCATTGCCAGGAGACAACCATCCCAAATCCCCGGTATCAAACCATCCCTCGGGGTCGATCGCCTTGGTTGTCGCTTCAGGATTTTGGTAGTA
>CAYUEH010000448.1:0-4957 GCA_964442465.1 uncultured Laspinema sp.
GGAATTGAACCTTGGGCCTGGGTGATTAATAACAGCCTAACTGTCTCGACGACTTCATCTCCCCTATTAAAACAACGTGCTGCCTTTGAACTGGCTCAAATCGAGGCGGTTAAAACCAACTATGCTCAACGGTTTGCCTTGGTGCCGATGCAAGTGGATGAGCCAGTTGGGATTCAAGAGTTGCTTAATTTAGGGCAGCAAAAGACAGTCACAGCAGCCGAATCAGGAGAGATCCCGAGTCAACCGGATCTGGTGACCCATCAGCACCAAACGACTGAACCCGGATGAAACTGAGGGTAAAACCGGGTATTTTTTAGGGAATTTAAAAACAAAAAACCCCCCTAGGGCTTGGGGGGTGATGCAACACTCAGGGTGTCGAACAAATTCAGGGTGATCGTGTTTTCATTATGGTTGCAGGAGACAGGAAAAAGCATCAGCTAAATGGCTTAACTTTGCATTGCTTAATTTAGACTGACAAAAGACTGGGGCAGCAGAATCAGAAGAGATCCGGAGTCAACAGGATTTGGTGACGCATCCTTGGTAAGCGACTTAACCCGAATGAAAGTGAGGGTAAAACCTAGCATCTTTTATGGAATCTAAAAACAAAAAACCTCCCTAGGGCTTGGGAGGTGATGCAACACTCAGGGTGTCGAACAAATTCAGGGTGATCGTGTTTTTATTATGCTTGCAGGAGCTACAAAAAAGCATCCGCCAAATGGCTTAACCTGATCTAAGCCAAATTACTGACGGATTGACGGAGAAATGGCAGTGAGGGCGATCGTCACGTTGAGACCGATATCTTACAGAGGCTGGGGACTGTTGAGGAGAGTCCCCAGCCTCTGCTGCTGTCACCAGATCTGGAAATAACGACTGCCTCCTCTAGGGGACTGAGAATATCCGAGGCGGTTCCCGAGATTAAAACGATATTGCTACCGCAAAAAAAAATTAGACCCGACTCTTATGTAAGCGGATCTTATGCTTGCGGAGAATGCGGATGAGTTGAGTGCCACTGAGTTGAATTCCCGTTACCTGGGCTAAATGTTCAGCTAATCGTTGACTGGTCCAAACTTCCACTGGATACCCAAATTGGCTGGGGGTTTTTTTGACGACTTCTAGGAGTAATTGAATGTAAGCGTCATCGGCTTTGCGATAGTTCCCCTGTTCCCGGCGATCGCGCAGACTATCGAGATTGTCTGGATCTCCATGGACGCACCAATAGGCAACGGTTCGGTAAGAACAGCCTAAAAACTCCGCAATTTCTTCGTAGGTTTTACCATCATTTTGCAATAACAAAATCAGGGCGTGTTCCCGAAACCGAGAGCAATTACTCTGGCGGATGGCATTTTGCAAGCTCTTTTTTTGGGTCGGGGTGAGAAAATTTTTGGCGGGCATGAGCGCAATAGAAAAGCAAGTCGTTTTAATTTTATGCTAGTTAGATGTAAATCATATCCCAGGCGATCGCGATCGCCTCCTCCGTCCGATTCTGGTGAATAAAGCAGACGAGAAGCTGTTTTTGGCCGAATCACAGCTTCTCGTATTTTGGATTCGGGATATTCAGATCTGGTAGATCGCCCAGGTCCCCTGAAGGGGGATGACCCAAATGCAGCAAGGAGATCGCGATGGTGGAGTCGCCTCCCTCAACCCGATCTCCTGAACCCGTTATTCATTCCAATATCTAATGGGTCTCAGTGATGATGTCTGGATCTGATAGAAATCCGATCGCCCCTTCCATTTTAGTGCTTTCCAGATTCGCACCCTCAAAATTAGCCCCACTTAATTGGGCATTAAAGAAATTGGCATTGGACAGATCGGCATTTTCTAAGCTGGCCCCTCGGAGGTCGGCATAGCTGAAATCTGCACTGCTCAAATCCGCACTACTCAAATCGGCATTCCTGAGATTCGCACCCTTTAAGTTCGCTGTAGATAGCACGGCACTATGGATGCGAGCCCCTTGTAGCGAGGCATTTTCCAGATCCGCAAAAAACAGATTAGAACTGCTGAGATCCACGCGATCCAGATTCGACCCTCGGAGGTTAGCCCCACCCAAGACCCGCTCCCTGAGATTTGCACCGACTAGATTGCACCCCTGACATTGGTTATTTTCTTGCAAGTGTCTCAGATGTGCGCGATCGACTCCACAGCTAGAGCATAAGGTTAGCACCACTACCGCAATTGTCAGGTTTATTGCTTTCACGTTGTTAATTCCTTATTAGTGATTAGTGCAACCAATCATTCCGGTCCCCTGGTGGAAACCTGAATGCATAAATATTAGTATTTGTCAAAGGGGGTGACACCCATCAGCAAATAATTCATAAAACTTAATAAATAGCCGGAGAAAATGGCCTCAACCGAGGGGAGCGATCGCCTCCCTTGTCGCAGACCCTCTCACCGGATCTGTTTAATGCAGTTACAGTAAAATCAGCGATCGCCCGGTTGGTTCAATTAGCTGACTCAGGGAACCCGGCGATCGCCCCGTCAGCAGAATGGAGAGCACATGAACCCAACCAGCACCTTACCCATTCCCCCGCACTTCAATCGCGCAAAAGTCGGCCAAGTTTGGCGAGTCCCTTATCAGCAGCTTGCTCAGGACGCCCAAACTTGGGCCAAAACTCACCACCTTCAACCGGCGATCGCCGACTCCCCTAAAATTTGCCTCTTAGCCATCGACATTCAAAATACATTCTGCATTCCCGACTTTGAACTCTTTGTGGGGGGACGCAGCGGCAATGGTGCCGTTGAAGATAACCAGCGCTTCTGTGAATTTATCTATCGGAATTTGCATCGGATTACGACAATCATTCCCACAATGGATACCCATACCACCGGGCAAATTTTTCATCCCGTATTTTGGATAGATAGCAACGGGGAGAATCCGCCTCCTTTAACCCAAATTTCCCTAAGTGACGTAGAAAATGGGGTTTGGAAGGTGAATCCAGCGGTGGCTCAGAGTCTAGGCGATCGCCACCCCGAGCAAATCCAAGAGTACGCTCACCATTACGTTAAACAACTAGAAATTGATGGGAAATATCCCCTGATTATTTGGCCCTATCACAGTCTGCTGGGTGGCATTGGTCACGCCTTAGTTTCTGCAGTCGAAGAAGCGATATTTTTTCATAATTTGGCCCGCCATGCCGCCACAGGATTTGAACTCAAAGGAAACCATCCCCTCACGGAGAATTATTCGGTGTTGCGTCCGGAAGTATTATTAGACCAAGCCGGAAAGGCGATCGCCCAACCGAATAGCCCCTTAATCAACAAATTACTAGAATTTGATGTGTTGATCATCGCTGGACAAGCCAAAAGTCACTGTGTCGCTTGGACTATCGATGACCTCCTCCGGAATATCCAACAACGAGACCCCAAATTAGCCCAAAAGGTTTATCTGTTGGAGGATTGTACTTCCCCCGTCGTGGTCCCAAATGTGGTAGACTTCAGCGATGCTGCTGATGCTGCCTTTGGCCGATTTTCCGAAGCGGGAATGCATTTGGTAAAATCCACTGAGGCGATGGACAATTGGCCTGGACTGGTGGGTTCGGGTTCACGGTTTTCCAATCAATAGAGGTGGCAACGGTTTGACCCGAAAAACTTCTGATTCTTTTGACCTCGGGAAAAACGGATCCCAGCTTAGGGTTGAGGGGGAACTCGATAAAATCCCTGCAAGTCTTCCAGATTAGTGAGCCAGATGAGGAACAGATCGAGTATAGTGCAGTTCCCACAGTGATTAGGTACGGATAGTGACTAGGAGTGGGAGCATCTTGCTCCCTATTGACAAGAGCGAGCAAGATGCTCCCACTCCTCTAAATACCTGTGCCTAAAGAGTCCAGGAACTGCTATATTGCGATCGCCTTCATCAAGACCCTTGTCAAACGCCCTCCATTGAGCAGGCCACAAAAAATAGGGTCTGTACGTTATAAAAGTTTACAAAGCAGCTAAAATACTCTGGTGAGTGACGGATTTAAGCTTATGTTGTCTCCTGATTCTGCTATGCGACGAGTCTTTTTGGGAATAGCTGTTACCGGATTGTTGATTACAGCCATGCCTACACCTCCAAGTTGGGCGTTCCGATGTTCAGGTTTAACGGTTTTTGGTGGGGTTAGACGCGATCGGGAACTCAAATATTGCGTGCAAAGTGGCCGGGAGAATAGCTGGGACCGCTATTGGCTCAAAATTCCCAAGGAAAAAGTTAATTTAGCCATTTCTGAGTTGCGGATTAACTATCCCGAAAACTACCGAGGCGAATTCAATGAAGACCGGATCGAAGTGACAGTAAATGGCAACAAGATTGAATTAGATGATGCCTTCTGGGATCGGGATAATCGCTTCATTCAAATTTATCCAACCGAAGCGATTCCAGCGAATACAGACATTGAAGTCGTCTTGTCCAATGTCCGCAACCCCAACTTTGGGGGAATGTTTAATTTTAATGCCCTGGTCGTGACTCGCGGAGGTCCTCCGCTTCCCGAATATATTGGGACTTGGGTTTTAGCCATCAACTAAGCCCCCTACAGCCACAGGAAGGGGAATTATGGCAAAGAGGGAACGTCAGGTTTTGGCGTTCCCTTTCCGTTTGAAGCCAACTCCGGGTCCCCTCGGCTTCCCCTAACCCCTCAAAACAATCAGGGGTCCATTGGTTTTAAGTCCAAAGTCATGATATTATAAAAATTTGTGATTTTTTTTGAAAGTTTAGAGTCGCAACCTAGGAGTTAATCGTTATGACACAGCGCACCCTGCATGGCACAAGCCGCAAAAGAAAGAGAGTTTCAGGGTTTAGAGTTCGGATGAGAACGGCCAATGGTCGCCGAGTGATTAAATCCCGTCGGAACAAGGGACGTTATCGGTTAGCCGTGTAGTCGGGTCCTCCAGAACAATGGAGTCAAACCCTCAGCAGGACGAAACCGTTCCCGGTGCGATCGGTGGCAGGATCAACCCAATTGCCACCGTTAGACCTCTGGATTCC
>CAYUEH010000449.1:0-4956 GCA_964442465.1 uncultured Laspinema sp.
TATGAGTGTCTGTTAGTGACTGGGATGGAAACCAGTCGTGAAGGGACGCTCAAAGATGAATTTGCGGCGCGTCAGTTGGCGATGGAAATTATTCCAGACTTGGGGCGTGAAATTAATTTTCGTCAGGATATTGCGACTCTGCTCAAACTGTATCAATTAATGCGGGAGTGGAAGCCGGATATTGTTCATACCCATACGGCAAAAGCGGGTTTGGTGGGACGATTGGCGGCGCGGTGGGCGGGGGTGCCCTGGGTGGTGCATACGTTTCATGGTCATGTGTTTCATGGGTATTTCGGGGCGGCGAAAACTCGATTTTTTATTGAATTAGAGAAATTTTGTGCGAGGCTGAGTAGCCGGATTATTACGATTAGCGATCGCCTGAAATCGGAAATTGTCAGCTATGGTATCACCGATGCTTCCCACATTGAAGTAATTCCTTTGGGTCTGGAACTCCATCGGCTCAAGAACGTCTCGACCACAAATCGGTTTCGGGCAGAATTCGACTTACCGGCGGATGTCGGTTTAGTGGGTGCGGTAGGGCGTTTGGTGCCGATTAAAAATTTGCATCTTTTCCTGGATGCGGCTGCGATCGCCTATCAACAAAATCCCAATCTGCGCTTTGCGATCGTTGGCGATGGCGAACTGCGTGGGGAACTTGAAACTTACGCGGAACAGTTGCACATTGAAAAAGCCGTCATATTTACCGGATGGCGTCGGGATTTGGCGCAAGTGTATGCAGATTTGGATGCGGTGGTAATTTCCTCGGATAATGAAGGGACTCCGGCTTCTTTAATTGAAGCAATGGCTGCCGGTTGTCCGGTGATTTCTACCCGGGTTGGGGGGGTTGCGGATTTAATCCAGGAGGGTTACACTGGGCGTCTAGTTCCCCCCCGGGACCCGGAGGCTTTAGCTCAAGCTATCCTCACTTTATTTGAGGAGTCTACGACTACAGCGCAACTGGCACAGGAAGCCCAAAGACTGACGTTACAAAACTATACTTCAGAACGTTTGGTTGCCGATATGGACAAGTTTTACAAAACTTTAACCCGGGTCTCGAATGCTTGTTCATCTTCTCTAGGGGTTGCATCAGGGGTGAACCGTCGTTAGACCCAGGATTGACCGAACTGAACCAAAAAAATAGGTTTTATATTTTCTTTCTGGCGATGAATCCTGAGTTGTAGTTCATTAACCGGGTGTTTTAAGCGTCAGTGTGATTTAAGCCGGACTCAATCCAGTATCCGATTGTGGTGAATGGGTTGAGTGCCAAGGCCATCTGGGGTGCATTTGATAGCAAAGTGAGGGGGAAATCAGTGGGTTAGCTCACCGGCAGAGGAGACAATTCCCGAAACTTCGGGTGAGTTGACTCGCTGGGTGATATTGCGGTTCTCCCTCACCCTGAACTGAACCCAGATGTACCAGATGAGGGCAATTTCATGACGACACATTGGTTACTCGCGGAGACTGTCATTTTGTCGATGTCTCTGGCGGGTGGAGGGACTTATCTAGCCCGCTATGCCGCTTGCCGCTTTCGGTGGCTGGATAAACCGGGACAGCACAAGGCACATAGTCGTCCGATTCCCCTGTTAGGCGGAATTGCGATGTATGTAGGATTTATTGGGACTTTACTGATTGTTGATTCACAGTGGTTATTCTCCCAAGGGTTGACCCTGGCGATCGCGGCGACGTTGCTGGCGGGGATGGGATTGTATGACGACCTGCGCGGACTCAATCCCCTACCTAAACTGGTCGGCCAACTGTTGGCTGGCATTGCTTTGGTCTCTAGTGGAATTTTTATACATCTAACGGGAATTCAGGGGTTGGATATTGCCCTGACTTTATTTTGGGTGGTGGGAATCTGCAATGCTTTGAATCTTCTGGATAATATGGATGGTCTGTCTGCGGGGGTGAGTGCGATCGCCTGTGTTGGTTTCGGGGCGATCGCCTGGTTCCAGGGACAAATTCCCTTGGTCGTGGTTTGTGGGACGATCTTGGGGATCACCTTGGGATTCCTGCGGTTTAACTGGCATCCTGCCACAATTTTTATGGGAGATGCGGGCAGTCTATTTATTGGATTTTTGTTAGCGGCCCTGGGATTGATGGTTATTTCCCCAAGTGCAGAATTTTCCGGAACTTGGCTGGTTCCAGTCGTTATTTTAGCAGTCCCAATTTTTGATACCACCCTGGTTACCTTCTCACGTCTGCGTCGCCAACTCAAACTCACCGATGGAGGACGGGATCACACCTCCCATCGGTTGGTCCGGATGGGATTGACGGTTCCCCAAGGGGTGGGACGAATTTACAAGGCAGCCGGTGTTTGCAATGCGGTAGGAGTGGCGATCGCCCTCAACCCATCTTGGGCGATCGCGACACCGAGTCTCATGATTCTCGGTTTATTGGCGATCGCGGCTTTCTTTTGGTTTGAGCAAGTGGACCTTTCCGATACCGGACAACCCACCCCGGATTCTCACCGAACCCGGTTGGTTTCAGACTCCGAATCGTTAGCTTCTCCGCCAGTTTATAAACAGACTGAAGTTTAATCCTTGATACCACGCTTCTATTGACTTCTTCAATTAAACCATACCCTATTATGTCGGAAAAAATTGCAATTATTGGACTGGGTTATGTCGGGCTACCCTTAGCCATTGCCTTAGCTAAACAGTTTCCAGACACCGTTGGATTTGATATCAACCCGGAGAAAATTCACGCCCTCACCCAGGGAATCGACGCCACGGGAGAAGTCTGTTTAAAAGACTTAAAATCAACGTCTCTTCAATTCACCAGTGACCCCAATCGTTTAAAATCATCCAACTTTTTCATTGTTGCTGTTCCCACCCCGATTGACTCCAATCATCATCCCGATTTAACCCCTTTAATCCGGGCATCAGAACTGGTGGGGCGAGTCTTGCAACCGGGTTCGGTCGTTGTGTATGAATCTACGGTTTATCCCGGGGTGACTGAGGAAACTTGCGGAACTATTTTAGCCCGAGAATCGGGATTGCGCGCGGGTATTGATTTCAAATTAGGCTATTCTCCCGAACGCATCAATCCAGGAGATCCAGAACATAGACTGGAAACCATTATTAAAGTAGTTTCTGGGGAAGATGCGGAAACCTTAGAACGGGTGGCCCAGGTTTATGAATCCATTATTAAGGCGGGAATTTATCGCGCCCCTTCGATTAAAGTGGCAGAATCTGCCAAGGTGATTGAAAATATTCAGCGGGATTTGAATATTGCCTTAATGAATGAACTGGCTTTAATTTTTGACCGCTTGAATATTTCGACTCATGAAGTATTGGCTGCTGCTGGGACTAAGTGGAACTTTTTACCGTTTAAACCGGGATTGGTGGGCGGTCATTGTATTGGGGTTGACCCGTATTATTTAACGGCAAAAGCCAAACAAGTCGGCTATCGTCCAGAGGTCATTCTCGCAGGTCGGCGCATCAATGACAATATGGGGCGTTATCTGGGTCAGCGGTTGATTAAACTGTTGAGCAATCATGAAAATATTCCCATTAAACAGGTCCGGGTGGGTATTTTAGGGATGACGTTTAAAGAGAATGTTCCCGATACTCGCAACACTCGGGTTCCCGATATTGTGGCTGAACTCGAACAGTTTGGCATCAGACCTTTAGTCCATGATCCCATTGCCAATACGGAGGAAGTTCACCAAGTTTATGGCATTTCCCTCACTCCTTGGTCTGAGTTTTTTGCCTTGGATGCACTGATTTTAGCGGTGCCCCATCGTCAGTATTTAGAATGCTCACCGGATGAGTTAATCCAATGTCTGAATCCCGAGGGCATTTTTATGGATATTAAATCAGTGTTGGGTCCTAGTCTTTTTCCTTCAAAAATAGTTTATTGGAGTTTGTAAGGGGTTATGAAACCGATTTTAGTGACTGGGGCGGCGGGTTTTATTGGCTTTCATTTGTGTCAGCGGTTGCTGGGACGGGGGGAAGCGATTCTGGGCATCGATAATCTGAATGATTATTATGATGTTAATTTAAAGCGATCGCGACTGGCGTTGTTGCAAGCGCATCCCCAATTTGAGTTTTGCCAATTAGATTTGAGCGATCGCCAGGGGATGGAGAAACTATTTGCTGACTATCAACCGGACCGAGTGATCAATTTAGCGGCCCAAGCGGGGGTGCGTTATTCATTAACCCATCCTCATGCTTATGTGGAGAGTAACTTAATCGGGTTCACGAACATTTTAGAAGGGTGTCGGCACAATAATGTCAAACATTTGGTATTTGCATCTTCCAGTTCAGTTTATGGGGCAAATACCAAAATGCCCTTTTCCGTGCGGGATAATGTAGATGCGCCGATTAGTTTATATGCGGCGACTAAAAAAGCCAATGAATTGATGGCGCATACCTACAGCTATTTATATGGATTGCCGACCACGGGTCTGCGATTTTTCACGGTTTATGGTCCTTGGGGTCGTCCCGATATGGCGTTGTTTCTGTTTACCGAAGCGATTTTAGCCGGAAAGCCAATTCCTGTTTTTAACTATGGTAAAATGAAAAGAGATTTTACCTATATTGACGATATTATCACGGGGGTAGTCCGAGTTCTCGATCGCATTCCTAAGAACAATCCAGAGTCAACTGAAACGCACTCTCCTAGTCCCGGTTTGACTGTTCCTTATAAAGTTTACAATATTGGCAACAATCAGCCAGTTGAATTGTTGCGATTTATTGAAATTTTGGAAGACTGTTTGGGGAAAAAAGCTGAAAAAGAGTTTCTGCCTATGCAACCGGGAGATGTCCCTGCGACTTATGCAGATATTGAGGAATTGGCGCAAGATGTAGGATTTCGCCCCAGTATTCCCCTGGAGGTGGGAATTCCCCGGTTTGTTTCTTGGTATCAGTCCTATTATCGACCTTTTTCTGGTAATCGTCTGCAAGGTTTTGCTGACTGTCTACCTACGTTAGAATGAGCGGGATATTCCTAAAA
>CAYUEH010000450.1:0-4952 GCA_964442465.1 uncultured Laspinema sp.
CCCGATAAACTAATGAATTGGCACTTTCATAAATAGGGCTGAGGATTTGGTAGCCCGTTAAATCAGTCATCGTTAAACTCTCCTGAAATGATATTGAGTTAGTCAAGCTGGAGCATCACCCCATCCCCAAAATTTTGAACCATACAGGTTAAACCCGCACTCCTAATGGGAGTTGATTGATTCCACCCCATAAAAACGAACCGCGTTATCCCAAAGAATCTTTTGGACAAGTGTAGGGGAGAGTCGCTCTGCCAGAGCCACTGCTTCCCCCACAATATTAGGTTTATGATCCATGTGGGGATAGTCGGAACCAAAAATTAAATTATCACAGCCAATATAATCAATCATTTGCCCTAAATACGGCTCACCGGGTTCGATTTCGATAAAGCATTGACGGCGAAAATACTCCGACGGCTTCATCTTCACCCGGTCTTTAACCTCCCAGTAGAGATTCTCGTACTCTTCATCCAGCCGCCAGAGCCAGTAAGGTAGCCAACCACAGCCAGACTCCAGAAAACCGACTCTTAGCTGAGGGTGTCGCTCTAATACTCCCCCTTCAATTAATGCCAACAACGCCATCATCTGTTCCGTCGGATGAGAGCAAGCGTGCAGGGCAAACCGAGTGTTAAACCGATCCGCGCCAGTGGTTGGCAATCGGCTGTGAGTCCCTTCATGGAGTCCCACCGCCATATCCAACTCCTCGCATTGGGTCCAAAATGGCTCATAGGCCGGGTCGCTGAGGATTCGCCCCTTGACTGGGTTGGGGCGCAAATACACCGCTTTCCAGCCAAACTCTGCTACCCTAAGCAATTCTATCACCATTTCCTCGGGCGCATGGCAGTTAATCGCTCCCACGCCTTTGAGCTTTTGCGGCGCATAACTACAAAAATCTCGCAACCAATTATTATAGGCACGAGTAAAAGCCCCCGCCAGCTTGGGTTCCATGTTATCAATCGCTAACAGCCACAGTCCATAAGTTGGATAAATGAACGCCATATCAATCCCCATCTGCTGCATCGCCCGGACATGGGACTCGGCATCAAAGCCACTCAATACAGACATGGGGTGAGCCTGTTGGATTTGTTTAGCCCCTTCGCGACTGACTTGCTGGGAGATTTTATGAGTCACTGGCTCCCCCTTGATTTTTAAATCTGGTGACGGAGCAAAACTTTTAAAGGCCGGTTCTAAATACTTTTCCCACATATCAGGCGGTTCAAATACATGGGAATCCGCATCTATGATTTGATATCCGTTCAGCATTCGTCTGGGTTATGAATGGGATAATAGCTTAAGCCAGAGCTTTAGAGGTAACTTCCGTATTGTCGTAACAGTAAAGGGAGGTAATTTTGGACTCATCATTTAGCTCAAATAACCACGCCCCATGACTGATGTGGGGTTCGGCCAGGTTGGATTTTGCTGAACTAAAGACTTCTTCCACGATAGCTACAACTTGTTGTCCTTCAGCCAAGCAATTGACTACTTTGATAGTTTGGGTGAGATTTTTTTGAGATAACTTACCGATGAGTAGCCCAAAAAATCTTTCGACCTCTTCAATTCCCGTGAATTTACCAAAAATCGGATTAGTATTTGAACCGGGAATGCAAAAAACCACACTTGGATCTAAATCGTCTATCGGATTTCCTTGTCCATGCAATTTTTTTTCAATCCAGTCCGTGACCACCTGTTTATTTTTCTCCGTCATAGAAAATACGCTCCTTCAAGGTAAGTATCTAGCTTATGTTACATCCACATAGGAAATGGGTTGAGTTGCTCTTCGGGAGTCAGTTCTTTTACCCAACCCAATTTAACCGGAACCTCATACAGTCGTCCCTCGCCCAGCCGTTTCCAAAAATGGCGCATCCCTGGAACAATCACTTTAACAGCTTTCAATCCGATATCAACTCGTGACCGATCCAAGACTAGCATTTCCATACCCTGTTGCTGGACAATCTGTTGACAAGTCCTAACATCCTCTAACAGATCGTCACTCCACCGCTGAGGATAATCCGCCGCCACTTTCAGGGGGACGCTGCCATCAGGAACCAGGTAGGGCTGATTTTCTAAGGTAGCAGTTTTCCACCAGTTTATAGCCAGTGGGTCATAGGAGCGATATTCGGTGGTCCCATCCGCATGGGCGGATAACACCGCCGGAAGGATTTGATTCACCTCTGTTAATGCTCTTTGGATTGCCAATTTGGGGTCAAAATGAGTACCGTAACCCAGCACGATGTCTTCTACTGGGCGATCGGTCCGGCGAGTCACTGCGGCAAATGTGGGAATATTCAGATCGCTGGTCAGATCCAGAACCCACACTTCTCGATGAAGGGTCTGATAATAATCTTTCAGGGCTTGAAAATAGGGTTCATCAAAACTTTCTAATTCTACCCTGGGTCGCCTCACGCGATTATACCACCACAAGGCCACAGCATCCCGCTCTACCAATTCCAGAAACCCTTGCAAAATTGCTTCTTCTAGGGTATTCCCCGCAGCACAGCCGTTGGTATCTGCCCAACAGTCTGGCTTGGCCGGTTTGGGATAACCATGATAGCAATAAGCAGTGGGGAGATACTTCCAGTCGGCTCTTCATGGGTTAATGACCAAACTGGCGTCCAATCAATTTCTCTCTCCTCATCAAATGGTTCAGGAACCCTCTGAAAAAAGCTCGAACAACTGGCATTCCATTCTTCCCGATGATGGTATTGGTCGGGGCTAAAATTCATGCACAAATTCGGATGGATTGCCTTTTCTTCCAAGGTTTGATAACTACTTTTATGGCGAATTTCATCCCCTTGAAACACGCCCGAATAGCGTTCGACTGCCTCACCCAATGCGCTGGCTCTTGCTTGAGCGTCCGTCCTCCCTTTCCCCGCACTTCTTCCCATGACATTTTGCCGCAAGGAGTGCAAATCGTCAAACATGGATGCAAAATGATGTCGAGCCGCATAAATATGGAGTAACTGATTCGAGTCCGGTGAGACATTAATCAGTTCTCGAACTACGCCGGTAATCGGGCTAATCTGATGTTGATATTTTTTGAGAGTTTCTTCCGGTGACAAGCAACGGTGTCCCCCATCAGCGGTAAAAACTTTTTTCCGATGTCCTAAAATAAGAGGCATCGGTGTCCTGTTTAACCCATTCTGAATTTCCCCACAGACTGGACATTGAGGACGCTTAACTAAACTATGATTTTGAGTCTCTAAAGACAGGGTATCGTAGGTGACCAGAATTCCTTCTAGCCGTTTATTCTCGCCTCGAACAACCCATTTAAACACTTCTGTAGCCACCATGCCTAGCGCAGTTTGCAGCGTCGAGGGAAGGGTCACCTGTGGAATAGATAAAGGGGTAGAAATATCTGAATGTCTTCGGATAAACTCTTCAATGGGTCTGTTCCCTCGCAACCGTTGTGCCAGACATTCCCAACAGCCGGTCTTTTGCGGGGAAAAGATGGGTCCTAGCCACACAACGGTTCCCACAGGTTTCACCAGCATCCAAGGGCGCTGGTTTTGTAAAGCCTGTTTGTTGACCTCCTCCAATTCTTCGTGGAGATAGTCGTCAGTGAGGACAATTTCAAAATCTCCCTCATCACAGACTTGTATCCCCAAGGATTCAAGAGAGGTTATCAAGTCGGAAGGTCCAATCGAACCGTAAGCCTTGACAGCAACTTTAATCGTTTGCAATCGATGGTTAGCATCCTGAGCATCAACATTCAAAGTATCGCAAAAAGCTGCTAAATTAGAGGGGAGAGCATTATTGCATTCAACAATATAACCCTGTCGTTGCATCTCCACTAACCCAGAAAAAGCCTGAACTCCTGCTGCAATAAAATCTTGAAAACTTGGGTTTTCCGGAAGTAAATCCGGAATAATTTCTTCAACAATTTCATCAACTTTACGATTACCATCAACATAGGAGGCTAATAGCTGGTGAGTCGGATTGCTAATCTCGACGGAACCTCTTTCGGATACTAAAAATATAGTTGCATAATTTATAGTTTTAAGATTAAATTCACGTTTAAACTGGGGTATTGATAGCATAATTTGTCAGCCTTAAAACTAGAGCTATAATCTGTGGCTTTTATCGGATAAAAAAATCAAAAGACCTTAAAAAAGAAGAAATAAAAAGTATTTCTTCTTTTTTATGCCTCCCTTATATAGCGAGTCTATTCAAATGAATTAATTGTAAAAAAAGGAAGACTCGCTATCGGATGTCTACGAAGTTGCTAATGGAATGTAAGGATTTGGCGGCACAGGAAAGGGCTTCTCTGGGTCGTTGTAATCTCCTGAGTTAAGCCATTCATTGCATTGGGTAATCCATATGTATAATTCGTATTTTCTAACACCTTTTTTAGGCCAAGGAGCATAAGGAATTTTAAAGACCATCTCAAGACCTTTTTTGGGATTCTCCCAGCTAGAGGCCTCACTAATTTCAACAGACCCGACAAAAGAGTCCGGATCTATCTCTGCCTTTAACCAGTCAGCCGGAAAAAAAATTCCTTGGTTTACCAACGCTTGGTGTACCCCGATTTCATTGATATCATGTTTGAACTGTGCGCCCTCCTCTTGGTCGAGCCAAGCCTGAACAAGAAGTTTAGAGATTTGGACCATTGTGCGCCGAATCTGTGGAAGCCCTGAATCATTATATCGATCTAGGAGTATTTCTTTTGACATTAGCTCGGACATTTGCTTTCCCCCTTTTTTTCGTTGAACTGGTGCTAAACAGCACCTTAACATACCGATTTTCATACAACATCGCTTTTATAATACTATATTTTTTCACGAGGGGAGAATTTCGCTATAAAAATTTACATCGGGAAAATAGGGTAGGCTTCCTCTTCACCCAATACCCTGTTTCTGCGATCGCCTCTTGTAGAGTCTACTTAGCATTGAGGCTGTCCGTGTTATAGGGCAACGCTTCAGCCGTGGGATTCAAGGTTTGTAACCATTTCGCCGTCA
>CAYUEH010000451.1:0-4949 GCA_964442465.1 uncultured Laspinema sp.
TGGAGAGGGGTCGGGGGCCGCCATCGTCTTCCACAACTGATTTAGGACTGCTATATCCAGAAACCTTCTGCCAAAATCTCTGTGAAGATGCAGAACCCCTAACAGAAACCCGGTTTCTTTATTTCAGCTTTACTTATTTTGGATAGCAACGTTCCCAAACAGTTTTTAAACTATAGCAGTCATGACTGCTATAGACCAAAGTCCATATTGCTGGCATGGATGGCCGGGATGTGTTATCGTAAAAACAAGAAAACTAGGATTCATTAGGGTGAAAATCACTAGCTATCGTCCACCGGGTGGGCTTCCCTAAAACCCACGAGTGGACTGATCCACATCAAATCCAGGCTTCTGTGAAAGCCAGATCCGAGAGTTGATTGATTCATATATAGCCAGTCTAAATCATTTTGTCATCTTTCTTCTCCCCTCTCCCGTTCTGGGAGAGGGGTTGGGGGTGAGGGTCCATTGCCAAACTGATTTAGAACCGCTATAGCATTCCTAACTGATTTGTGACTTATGTCTTCTCCTACAGGATGTTCACAGGCCGCCAACGGTTGGGGACCGCCGACCTCTTCCACAACGGCACCTCATGACTGCTATAGATAGGCAGATATTGCTGTCTGTGGGGTAGTTTGCCAGTCTGTTCTCTCGGGTGAGGTCCCACTAGCCCTGGGCTAGGCGGGGATGCCCTCGATCAATTTCAGATGATGTAAACATGAGATTTTTGGTTTAAAATAGGGCAGTTTGTATGAATTTATCTCTGCAAAAAAAAGTTTTGTCAGGATTTTGTATTTCTTCCGCCTTACTGGTGATGTTGACTTACAGTGGATACCACACTTCTCGACAATTAGAAAACCTAAAAGAATGGGAAATTCACACCAAGCAAGTCTTAAGACTGTTGGAGGAAATTTCAACGGACTTGTCCGATGCAGAAACGGGACAGAGGGGTTATTTACTCACCCAAGACGATCAATATTTAGAACCTTATCAAGATGCCCTCACAGAAATTGAAGAAGTTTTATCTCTCCTCATTTCTCTGACGGATGACAATCAGATTCAACAAAGAAATCTTCAGGTACTATCGAGATTAATTGACCAAAAACTATCGGAACTAGGTCTAACCATTGAATTGTCTAAAAACGGCCAAAATCAAGCGGCTATTGAATTGGTGAAAACCCATGAAGGCAAAAATTTAATGAATCAAATTAGGCAAGTTTTGTCCGACACAAAAGATGAAGAAGAAAGATTGTTTAAACTGCGTTCCCAGGCAACAGATGAACTAATTCAACAAACCTTGTTAGTCTGGGGTTTGGGAATCCTGTTTGAGTTAGGATTACTTTCTTTTCTTTATTGGGTGATTTATCGAGAAGTTTCCGAAAAACAGAGCGCCCAAAAGAAACTCATTAAATTAAACGAAGCCGCCTTTAGATTTGTGCCCCAAAAACTCATTCAAATTTTAAACAAAGAAAGTATATTGGATGTTAGATTAGGGGACTATATCGAGGCAGAGATGTCCATAATGTTTTCCGACATTCGAGACTTTACCTCCCTGAGTGAACAAATTTCCCCGGAAGATAATTTTAAATTAATTAATGCTTATTTATCGCGAATGGCCCCAGCTATTCACGACCATTATGGATTTATTGATAAATATATTGGGGATGGGATTATGGCTCTTTTTGGCCGCAGTCCTGATGATGCTGTCCAGGCGGGTATTTCAATGTTAAAAATTTTAAATGAATATAATGATCACCGTCATAAATGTGGGTATGCCCCCTTAAAAATTGGCATTGGAATTAATACAGGAAGATTGATATTAGGAACCGTGGGATATCAGAACCATATTGAAGGTACGGTAATTAGTGATGCGGTTAATTTAGCATCCAGAATTGAGAGTCTAACGAAAATTTACCAGGTTCCTTTATTAATCTCAGAGTCTACCTATGTTAAGCTCAAAAATACAACAGAATACGGGATTCGTTTTATTGACACGGTTCAGGTTAAAGGTCGTTCCGGACATATCAATGTTTATGAAGTTTTTTGTGCTGATTTTACGGATACTTTTGGAGCAAAATTATCAAGTTTACCTCAATTTTTAGAAGCTGTTTCACTGTATCATCAAAAGCGTTTTACAGATTCCTTATCCGCTTTTAAAGACTGCTATCATCAAAACCCTAATGATTCAGTGGTTAACACTTATCTACAACGCTTAAAAACATTTTGTTAAAAGCTCCTGTCTTCTCCTCATACCCTGTCTAAAAATTAGATTTTTGACCCATATTTTGAGTCTTGTTCAGGAACCAAAAACCCGTTAAAACCTGGAGCTTTAGTATCGATATAGGTCAAGGTTCTCGGACCAATCTGGATTGCCTTACAACGGTGTAGCGTAGGTATTTTCTTGTAAACTCTCCTACTTTTTGACTTAATTGCATCGTTGCCATTCACAGGGATTAGAGTTAAAATCGGATCAAGTTCACTGAGTAAACTGATGTCAGAACATACCCTGATTCTATCGGAACCAACTTATCAAGCCCTCCTGGAAGTCGCCCATAAACAAGGGCTTACACCCGTTGGGTTTTATCTCAACTTAAGTATGCCCAGCCTGAAACCGCACCTTACATTGACAAATGATTTCTGATGGGGAACTGCACAATATCAAACAACTGTCAACCGCAGAATGTGGGGGAGGGGAAAAATGGGAGGGTTTCTTTGAAGGGGAAAAGGTTAAAAAAGAAAAAGAGAAATACTCCCTTTTTTGACCGACACTGTGAATAGGAATGAATCGGGGAGAACAAGTTAGCTGGATATGCGTGTATTAGTTGTGGAAGATGATGCAGGGATTGCTAAGTTCATTCATCAAGGGCTCAACGAAGCCGGGTACGCCGTGGATGTTGCCTCCAATGGTCGTGAAGGAGTCAACTATGCGATCGCCGCTGATTATGATATAATTGTCCTAGATGTCTTGCTCCCGGAATTGGATGGTCTCAGCGTCTTGAAAAATCTGCGCCAACGCGGATTGCAAACCCCAGTCCTGCTGTTAACGGCACTGGACACGGTACAGGACCGGGTGCTGGGTTTAGATGCAGGAGCCGATGATTACCTGATTAAGCCATTTGACTTCACGGAACTGCTGGCTCGATTGCGGGCATTACTGAGGCGTCCTCCCCTCCAGACTGATGTGTTGCTCCAGGTTGGCAATCTAGAAATGGATACAGTCCAACGCCTAGTGAGACGGGGCGATCGCCTGATTGAACTTAGCCCTCGCGAGTTTTCCCTCCTAGAATACCTGATGCGTCATCCTCACCAAGTTCTCAGTCGAACTCAAATTGCTCAACACGTCTGGAGCTTTGATTTTTATGGAGATTTCAAAGTGATTGATGTCTACATCGGATACCTCCGGCGCAAAATAGACCGGAACGAAACAACCTCACTGATTCAAACCGTGCGGGGGGTTGGTTATCGGATCAGTGCTCACGATGAAAGTCAGATGCCTGGAGGTTGAGCCATGATCAAGTACCGGAAACCCTGGCAAAATTTGCGGTTAAGCCTGGTAGCTTGGTATAGCCTGCTGGCCGGACTTTCCATGCTGGTGTCAGATGGCTTCATGTATTTTGAGTTTCGTCAGACGTTATTCGAGCAGATTGACAACTCACTAACAGTAACGGCCATTCAAGCCTTAAAAAATCTTGATGATGAGCTGAATGTTCTAGCATTTGACCCCCGCCAGGAAGCTCCAGTTCTAGCCTCCTTGTTGAATGATGCAGGAGTCGAGATTTATTTGCTAGGACAAGATGGTTCCGTAAAAGAACACTTTGGTGATTCACTCAGATTACCCACTCAGCAAGGCTTACAGCCCGGTTTTAAGACCCTCACTACCGAGAATGGACGGTGGCGAATTTATACTCAGGAAATCCGGCCAAGGGATGACAGACCACCGGGATGGTTAAAGGTAGCACGTTCCCTCCAACCTGTTGATATCACTTTACAAAACCTGTTAAATGAACACCTCCTGAAAGTTCCCCTGCTCCTCGGCATGGTCGGTTTAGGCGGGTTGTTTCTGGCGAACCGTGCCCTTAAACCCATTGGTAAAATCACTCGAATGGCAGAGCAAGTCAGGGTCAGCGGCGATCTCACTCAGCGCATCCATTATCAGGGGACAACGAATGATGAATTGGAACGACTGGCAACGATATTTGATGAAATGCTGGATTCGCTGCAAAAAACCTTTGACCATGAGAAGCGATTTACGGCTGATGCGTCCCATGAACTACGAACTCCCCTGACTGTTCTTAAGGGACGATTGCACGTCGCACTCAGCCAACCGCGTACCGTAGAGATGTATAAAGAAACACTGCAAGGGATTGAGCAAGAAGTAGAGCGGTTGATTCGGCTGAGTAGCGATCTCTTACTCCTCTCTCGGCTTGAGCCCCGTCATCAAGATGTGCATTTAGAACGCATTGATCTGAGTGACTTGTTAGCGGCGATCGCCGAGCAGATTCAACCGTTAGCCGATCTCCAGCAGATTCAGTTCTCAACTCACATCGTCCCCAACCTTCAGATTCAAGGGAGTCCCGATCATCTGATTCGTCTGTTTCTGAATCTGTTGGACAATGCAGTGAAATATACTCCCGCTCAAGGCGAGGTCAATTTAACCGCAGTCGTTCAAGAAGATTGTATTCAGATCGGGGTGAGTGATACCGGGATAGGTATCTCGCCCGAGCATTTGCCTCATCTATTTGAACGCTTTTATCGAGTAGACAGGTCACGTTCTCGCACAATGGGGGGCACGGGGTTGGGACTGGCGATCGCCCAGGAAATTGTCCACCGCCACCAAGGGGCGATCGCCGTCCACAGCCAGATGGGTCAGGGCACAACCTTTACAGTCACCTTTCCCAACTAGAACCCTCGTCAGATGGGCTAAGGGGATTGCAAAATATAAATCATCCAACCGT
>CAYUEH010000452.1:0-4943 GCA_964442465.1 uncultured Laspinema sp.
CTCAGACTGCGATCGCCCCGGTGCTCATTCTCACGTTTTCCTGAATTAGGGTATATTCTCTGGACCGGCTCCGATTACACCTATTTTATGACGGAATGTGAGTTCTCCTCCAAACCAGCCGGTTACTCCCAATAAGCTGGCAATGATCAGTGACAGAACCAATCCCCAAGGTACAATCGGTGCGGCAGGGTCTCCGAGTCGCGTCCACATATTGATGATACTCAGCAAGAGTACGCCGATATTGCCAATCGCATGAATCCATCCGGCGCTGCGATCGCGGACTCGTTTGACTTTCACAAAGTCTAACATTCCCGTAATCCCAGCAGCGATTCCCGTAAGAATTCCTCCGACAATTAGCCAAAATGACGCTTTGGCCCAAAATAAATCGGTTGTTCCCAAATATACCACGTCGCTGATTAGGGCAGAAATTAGTAACCCGATCGGCATGGTGACGATGACGGGGTGGATCGGATGACCGGCAATGGATAGTTTACTCGTCACTCCGGAATCCAAATACTCTTCATCTTTGGTTTCAATCACCGGAGGAATATTCGGATAAGGGGATATTCTTCTTTCTCTGGTTTCCATAATCTCTTTTGTTAACAGCCACTTTTTAACAAATTAGGAGCGAATACTCTAGGCGAGGCTTGGCTCACCTAGAGTATTCGCTCCTAATTTAAGCTGCCTTAGTTGTAAGTCCTCTTCCCCTCAGCCTAAATCCATCTATCGGCAGATTTCATCCCCTCCAAAGGGAATAATTTTATCCCTTTGGACCGAACCACTCTGAGGTAAAACTGCCATGCAATCCATAAGGAACATGATGTTTCAAATGTAATCGTGCAGTCGGTCCTTGGGTCAAATCTTCCGCATCTAATATCACCAAATCGGACCGATGGTGTGCCGCATCGTACATCAACAGCAGCAACCAGCCTTCATCTTCTTTGGTTCCCCCAGGACGGGGAACGAACACGGGTTCCCCAGCAAAACCGCGCGGGGCGGCACTCCAAATCTGTTGGGTTTGGGTTTGGAAGTCCAGTTTTAACACCGCCTGCAAGGGGGCATTTCCCTGGTCTGCATGGGCGGTGCCGATATACAAATAACGATTGGGTCGGCCTACTTGCTCTGGATGCAGGGAAGGAAACTCACAACAGCGGGTTTCTATCACCTGATGCTGCACGGTTGCGGTTTCTAAATTAACCTGAAATCGCCACAACTGACCCGCAGGAATGGTGTCAAAATCAATTTCGCGAAAATCTCCATCTGGGTCAACGGAGGGGAAGGAGTCATAACAGACCGAATCGATGAAAATGTCCCCGTTTTCTTCCCAAGCATTGGCATGATGGAAAACAAAGCAAGGTTCAGTTTCAATGATTTTGACCGCTGATTTCCCATCCCGAGGAATTAAAATGATTTGGGTTTTTTCATGGGGATTAAAGTCGATACATTGACCAGCACTGCGCCATCCCAATAGAAAAGGTAATGGATTAAACCGGACGGGATTTTGGAAAAAGATACAGTAATTCGGGGTGATTGCCATGTCATGGAGGAAGGCAAACCCTGGAATGCTGTGGGAATGTTGTCGCACCACTTCCCCGGTGGGGTTGAGTTCATAAATGGTGATGGTGCTGGAGGGTCCCGGTTTAACGGCAAAATTGACGAGGCAAGGTGCACCGCCATCTTGTTGAGAATGGGGGTCGATGCGGGGATGAGCGGCGAAGGCATCTCCCGGGTTTAATGTGCCTTGAATCGTGTCTAATCCTAGGGTTTCTAGGGTATGAGGGTCGAGGCGATGGGGTTGGGCGGCTTCCCACAAGGCGAGGAGTTTGTTTCCCCAATAAATGACGTTGGTATTGGCAATATTTTTAATGTTGAAGTTAAAGATATTGGCTAACCATCCCCCGGGTTTTTGAGTGCCAAAGACGCCGCGATAGAGTATTTTTCCGGCTTTTTGTTCGGCGAGATAGCCTTCGGTTTGGACGAAGCGGTTGCTAAAGTGGGCGCGTCCTTTATTGATGGCAATTTTGCAAATCATGCCATCGCCATCGAAGGGGTGATGGATGGATTCGCCATTAATATCAAGGAGTCCGGGACCGTTTTTAAAGAAGGTTCCTTGGAGTTCGAGGGGGATTTCTCCTTCGATGTCTTCAATCCAGTAGTCAAATTCCCTAGGTTGGGATTCGTAGCCTTTTTGCCAGTCTTGGCGAGTATAGGATTTGTTGGAGGGGAGGTTTTGGGGTTGACGGTTTTGGAGTTGCATGAGGTTGAGAGGAATTTCGGGTGATTTTTGGGTGGGTTAATGTTAGTTGTGGCGGTTTGGGGTGATGTTTGTAGGGGGAATTAATCCGGAAACGACTGAAGTCGTTACTACGAACAATCCGGAAACGACTGAAGTCGTTACTACGAACTTAAGAGAAGATAACGACTGAAGTCGTTACTACGAACTAAGAAAGATAACGACTGAAGTCGTTACTACGAACTGGGGAGTACATGGGTTAATTTTGGGTGTTAAGAAATTAAGCAGAGGGTTCTAATTCGGGGACTTGTTCGGGTTGTAAGGGTTCGATCGCCCCTCCATGATCCGGACTTAATCTGGGCATATTTTCATACTGCCGATTGTCTTCGGAAAAGCCCGATGGATTATCTCCGGCATCACCGTCGGGTAGCCATTTGATGAAGATTAACGGTAACAGGGTGGTGAGGTTGGTAATCACCACTAATAGCCAGAGTTTGTCAAAGTTGGTTTCTGTTACTCCCAACAAATGCATCAGCAATGCACCTTCTTCGTATGACAGCAGTCCCGCTAGGTTGGTGACGGACATTAATAGGGCGAATAAGGTGGCTTCGACTCCTGGGGGGCACAGTCTCGCAGCGAGGACTAGGACTGGCATATAGGCGATTTGTCCCATAACGGTGAGAATTAAGCTATCGCCGATGCTAAACCAATGGTCATCGATGCCGATCGCCCGGTTGGCATGGGTCACCAGTAGCAAGGTTGTCATCCCTAATGTCGCCGATAGCAGGGTGGACCACCAAAAGATTCGCCGGAAGGGGATGGTTTTAAAGAAGCGTTGGAACAGCCAAATCCCGACTAAGGATGCCAAACTGGTGACGAGTCGCACTTTCCCTAAAAATTCGGGGTGAAATCCCAGTTCGTTGGTGGTGAAGTAAAAGAAGGCGGAATCACTCGATGGGGTTGCCTGCCAGATAAACAGAAAGGCAGTGGGTAACCAAATCGCTTTTTGAGCGATCGCCCGTTTGAGTTGACTCACTTGTTCTTTGACTTGCACCAATCCCGTCACATCCTCCCCCACTCGCTCCTCGGCAATCAACCAGGAGACTGCTGAGACAATGGGAGGAAAGGTTGCCGTCATTAAAAACACCGTTTGGGTGCTGAAATGTTCCAAGAGGGAACCGCTTAAATAGGCGGTAATCAATCCGCCAATAGCGGAGGAACCCCAACATAAGGATTGCAGGGACCCGGCATTACTCAGGGACTCGTTTCTGGCGCGTTCAACCACGAGGGAATCGACAATCACATCGCTGACGGCAACAGACAGAGAACTCAGTAACATTAAGGCTGTCGCTTGCCATCCCGTGTTGACGACGGTTGCCATGCCAATCCAGGCGACTGCGCCAAATATCCCCGACAGAATGAGATAGGGCCGTCGGCGATACCCAAAAATGGGCAACCCATCGGACATAAACCCAAATAGGGGTTTGACAATCCAGGGTAAGGCGGCAATCCCCATTAAGGCTGAAACTTCGGCAGGACCTAGCCCGAGTTCGTCTTTTAGGAAGAAACTAACGGCTAACCGCGCTAACCCCAGGATGCCTTGCACGAAGTACACGAGCAAAATGGCAACCAGTTCAGGGGTAGGCTCGTTCCCGAATAAGAGTTTCTCCTTTATTAAGTTTTTGAGTTTGGCTCCATTCGTCGGGGAAGTTAGCATGGGGCTTATTTTCTTAACATTTCTCAATAATTTATAGCATAACTTTATTTTTGCAGGGCTGGCTACTTCTGGGGAGGGAGGTAACCACAGATTTCACGGATTTTCACGGAGGGATGGGTGGAGATGAAGGGGGAGGGACGTAAAATGGGTGGAGATCTGTTTGGGGGTTGATGGGATGTCTAATCGTAATTCCGGATTTCGGCAGGTTTTGTTGGCGGCGATCGCCTGTGGATTGGCTGTCATTTTGGCCGGTTGTCCTTGGTTGTGGGGACCACCGACGGGTTTGGAGTCTCATCTGCTGTTGGGGAATCCGAGTAATGCAACTTGGGACCCGGGGAATGCGGATAATTATTTGATGGAAAAGCCGCAATATGTGTTGTCCTATAATCGCAGTTTGGGGACGGCCAATTGGGCGAGTTGGCAGTTGAATTCCTCCTGGTTGGGGAGTGCGGACCGCCAAGATGATTTTAGACCGGATGAATCGTTGCCGGAAGGGTTTTATCAGGTGAGGGCGACGGATTATCGGGGGAGTGGATACGATCGCGGGCATTTGGTGCCTTCGGGCGATCGCACGGCATCGGTTGAGGACAATTCCTCTACCTTTGTGATGACGAATATGATTCCCCAATCTCCGGCGAATAATCGGGAAGTGTGGAATGAATTGGAACAATATTCCCGCAAGTTGGTAGAGGAAGGGAAGGAGTTGTATATTATTGCGGGACCGGAAGGACGAATTAAGGCGATCGCCAATGGTCGAGTCACGGTGCCGCGCTACACTTGGAAAATTATCGTAGTTCTCGATCGCCCAGGGAGTGGATTGAGAGACATTACAGCAGATACCCGGGCGATCGCCATCCGAATGCCGAATACGCAACGGGTAGCCAATACGGCATGGCGGGATTATCGAGTTTCCATCGATGTGTTGGAGACGGCAACCGGATATGATTTTTTGTCTAATCTGCCAGCAGGGATTCAAGCGGCGATCGAGAGTCG
>CAYUEH010000453.1:0-4924 GCA_964442465.1 uncultured Laspinema sp.
TGCCTCATGAATCCGGCGGCGCGACAGGTGGAACCAGCGCCGCTTCAAAGGCGGGACAATAACCATCAGGAGTCACCTTAAACCCAAACAAAGGGGAAACCTGATTCCAACAGCGCTGTCCTCGATAATACCGACAGTTTCCGCAACATTCTATATTCGCACTGACCCGGGCGGCACTTCCTTGAGAGAGCAATTCTCGTTGAGAGACCCCCCGCACCACTAATTCCTCACCCTGCCAACGCGCTTCAATTAACCCCGTATCCGAAAACTTCTGCCACCGGGGGTCCAAAGCCAAAGTTTGGGACAGAGAAAGGGTAACGCTACTTGGATGTTCCGTCAGTTCTCCCGGATAAATTTCAGCCGGGGTCGCCGGTTGCAAAATCGTCTCCCCAATCGGCAGTTCTACGAGATTCCCCGCTTCTGGAGTATGTAGGTGATAACGGTTGCGGAGTTCATCCAAGTTGGTCAAGTCTGCTAAATAGGCAGGGGAACCGTGGATGAAGACAACGTGCTGGGGATGTAAGTTATGAATCAGTTGCGTGGTGCTATTGCCGTCACAATGTTGGGCGAGAAGATAGGTTTCTAGGGTAAAGCGGGACTCGGGGAGATGGCCCAATAAGGACTCGGGGTTATAGCGTTGAGGTTGTCCGGGATATTCGGGCAGCAAAATTAACCAGGGTTGGCGATCGCCTCCCTCAAAATTGTTGAGGTTGTTGCTTAATTCCGTAAGCAGGACACAAGGACCGTTTGCCAGTTGGGAACGGTGTTCGGGGAATAAGCGACGCACCCTTGGACGGATCCGTTCGTCCCAGAATAGGGGTTGATGGCGGGCAAAGTTTTGGACTGAGGCGGGGAGTTGGGGGAGGAGTTCTAAATAAATATCACAAGCATCGGCAACGGTTCCCTCAACCCAAATATCTAGATCTCGTCCGGTGAATTGGTGATGACTCCGCAAAAGCATCAGGATTTCTTGACCTAGGCCCACGGTAGGGGTGGGGAGGAGGACGGATTGACCCTGAGCGATCGCCCGTTCGATGCGTTCAGCGAGTTGGTTTTCCTGCGATCGGCGATGGGGAAATCGCGAGGTCCCATAACTGCCTTCGACAATCAGCACGTCTGGATCTAATCCCCGCAGTTCATCTAAGGGCAATCCTTCCACTAAGCGAGAATTGGAGAGGAAAAAATCCCCGGTATAAAGTAGGGTATAGGGTCGGGGCGGTTGAGGCGATCGCCCGGATGGGGTGGGGGTATAGCTCAATAAAATAGCCGATGCTCCTGGGAGATGTCCGGCAGGAAATAATTCAGCAGTCAATCCATCCAAAAATTCCACCGGGGTGCGCCAGGGTAAGGCTTGACAAAATCTTAGGCGATCGCCTTCTCCCTCGGGCCAGTTCAGGGGGAGTAGTTCTGTCGTGACTTCACTGGCATAAATCGGTAATTGGGGGAAGGCTTGATGCAGGGACCATAAACCCCGGGCATGATCGGCATGAGCATGAGAAACCAGCACTAAATCTGCCGGTAAGGAGCCAGGGCCACTGCCCTTTTTCTCTAAACCCGCTTGCAGGGGTGAAATATCTCGGATGCCACAGTCGAGGAGGATGCGATAGGGTCCCATCCGCACCTGTAAGGAGACTCCCTCATCTCCATGACCGACACTATAGGGTAAACATTCAAGCTGATCCATTTACGTTGAGCACACCTGAACATCGCCACTCAAGTTTGGAATGATAGCGGATGAAGGGGGGGTGATTCTACCCCAGGTCCTCTGTCTCAAGGGGTTGCCGTTCCACCCGGGGGATACCGGAATCCCTGGGACCTTTCTCCGGTTGGAGGGATAGGGGCGATCGCCTTGACCCATTTTGCCGGTCAATCCTTCGGGACCTTGCCCCCTTACACAGAACTTACCCATTGGGGAAAATAAAACCCTAAATGTAGAGGCGATTCGCGAATCGCCTCTACATTTAGCCTGAATTCTCAAAATCTGCGCAAGTCCTGTTACAGCATTTTGTTTCCAGCCCGGTCCTGGTTGGCTCTTAGAATAAATTCTCATAATGGAAAACCCAGATGAGGCAAGTGCTTTGCTCACCGGGCTACGGGATAAGGCTGGATTCTGTGCTATCGAGATAGATCTGTTACTCAGGTGAATCACCTCGTGGAACCGATGGAATTTCTGGATGTTCATCCACTGACCAAATCCGATGACTTAGATTCGATGCTACCAAGGAAGGGGATCATCCTCAAATCCTTTTTTGCTCCCCTCAAGAAGCAATGGGGTCTCTCCATCGGGTTTTTCGGGACATATCGGGCAATTGGGAGGCGACTGCTCCCTTTGCCGGAAATCAGTCCGGGCTTTGTCAAGAAATCCTCTCCTAGGGCATCGGTACCGTCGAGTTTAAAAACCGGGTGGCTTGACCGAATCTCTCCGCAGAAAGCCACTTTCTTAGGGACAGAAGCCGGTTTGGGGTCCGATTGCTCTGATCTCTACCGGGAAGGCCCAGGCTCTGGAAACTGAACGACTAAGTAAAGTTTGGCAACAAAAGTGAGCAACCGACTATCAATTCAAGTTAAGATTCAGAGGGTTGCTATCAGACCGTCATCGTCCTCGGCACGAAGACTCGCAACGGGCCAGTTCTTTTCGATGGCAACGGGGAATGAAATCATCGACCTCACCGGGATGCTTTGCGTCAGGAAAGGGGATTTCCCACTGGATCCGTTAGCTCAATTAAAATTTTAGCATTTCTACTCTCTTGATTATGGGTGAAGCAAAACGTCGCAAGTCAACGCTCGGAGATCAGTATGGCAAAGAGCCCAGAATCGTGCCTTGGTTGCCGATTACTAAAAGTCAATCCGAACAGTTTGTGAAGTGGACCGTCCAAGGAAGTTGGATCGGCATTGGTTTTTTGATTGTGACTTGGTTAACCGTTCGCTTCATTGGCCCTGCGATTGGTTGGTGGGAAGTGAACTAAATTGACCTTTTCAACCTAATTTAGGGGCGATGTAACCCTGAATCTCTCTACCGAGTGTCCTTTCGGGATGCCGACGGGTATGGAGGCTAACGGGGTCCTTACCCCGCTTAGACAATCCGAGGATTGAGAATCTCTCAAACAATTTTCTAATCACGCTGATAAGAATTTCCTATTCTTATAGGCGATCGCCGTAGGCCAGCCAGCCTCTATACGGTTGAGGGAATTGGGGATCAATCTAGGCCAGCAAAAGCACTCCGGAAACCCCCGGAATTCCCCTGAATCTATGAGTTATCCAACTCTGAAGTGTTGTAACGGATACCTCCTCTGACGGATGAATCACGTTAAGTTAGTGACATCCCTTCCGTGGGACGTTTACAATTGAATTACCATTGGACAGGTGAAGCCCTAGATATTATATCGGCTCCAGGAGGAGGTCAAACCTAAAAAAAACATTAAAAAGTTCTAAACTGTGGTGTGGTGATAGGAGAAATTAAGTGTTTATCAGACTCGCCGAACAGCACCGTCAATTTGTCAAGGATCTCGTCATGAACCTGCAAGCCCTAGCGATCGTGCTAGAGCGTCGGGGTTACCTGGCATCTTGCTATACCTGCGGGGGCCAAATGAATAGCGCCTCCTTTATGGTGAGCCTAGGAGAAGATCACTTGATTCGGTTTTTGGTGTCGGACTATGGGATTACCTGGACAGAAATGCGCGACGATCGCGAATTAATGAAATTAGAGGGCGCAGAAGCGATCGCCCAACTTCAGGAACTCGCCAACCTGGTCAAATGTCAAATGAAAGCTATTCCAGACCAGCCCGATCGGGCAGTGGAAGACGTAAATGAGCAGCTCGTGTAGCAACACGGGTTTGAGGCTCGCCCTTGAAGGGAACCCGATATCTCAATCTCCTGGGGGTCGATCAGGAGAACATCGGGTTTACGATGAGAGAGCGGGCTAATTTTTTTGGGGCTGAAAAATGTTAGGCTGGAATAACGGAACGACAAACGCCACGGTAACGAGCGCTCCTGGGGTTTATCTGGCTTAACTTGGCGTTTCGCGATCCACACAGCCAGCTTGCAAAAAAAATATGACCGCCCTAGAAGCTACTTGGGAACATCATTATATTGAAACGAACCGGATCCGCTTGCACTGCGTCTCCCAAGGACAAGGGGAACTCGTTCTCCTGTTGCACGGATTTCCGGAATTTTGGTATTCCTGGCGCTATCAAATCCCAGCGCTATCTCGATATTTTAAAGTAGTCGTCCCAGACCTGCGCGGCTATAACGATTCGGATAAGCCAGACAGTGGCTATGACTTGGATACGTTAAGTGCAGATATCAAAGGGTTAATTGAAAGTTTAGGATATGTCAAGGCCCATATCGTGGGTCATGATTGGGGAGGGGCGATCGCCTGGCACCTGGCGGAACGTTTTCCCAATAGCCTCGATCGCTTGGCAATTTTGAATGCACCCCACCCTCAACAGTGGTTACAGGCGATGGGAAGCAATGTGGATCAACTGCGCCGCAGTTGGTATGTCCTGGCATTTCAGGTCCCAGGAGTCCCGGAATGGTTGATTCAGCAGAACTTAAAGGATTTTGTCAAAAAAATGTTCCAGGAACAAGCGATCCGCAAAGGAGCCTTTACCTCGGAACTGACTAAGATTTATCAGGAAGCATTGGAAAAACCGGGAGTGCTCTCTTCGGCGATTAATTATTATCGCCAACTGATGTCTCCCTTTAATTGGGTTCAGAATTTGGGGCGATCGCCTCATTATGTCACCGCACCCACCCTGGTGTTGTGGGGGGAAGAAGATTCGTTTTTGAGCAATAAGTTAACCGATGGATTCGATCGCTTAATTAAAGCGCCGTTTCAACTCAAGTTGGTTCCCCACTGCGGTCATTGGATCCAGCAGGAAGTCCCCCATCTGGTCAATCGAGAATTGATCTCCTTCTTGCGCGC
>CAYUEH010000454.1:0-4923 GCA_964442465.1 uncultured Laspinema sp.
TTGCGCCCCTACATTGACGGGGCTACTCCGTTGATCCGTCACTACGAACGTTTTGGAGATTTTATTTTTTGGAGTTCCCTTAACAGAAAATTACGAGTAGAATTCCCAGATTTATGACTGCCGGGAAGTCAAATTTCCGGCGGTTACTACTATGAATTTTTGGCATTTGCTACTTTTTCATCCCTATGAATCAAATTCAAGCAATTTCTATGACTGAATCCGGACAACAAACGGCATCTCTCTATCAACAAGCTCAGAGGCATCTCCAGGAAGGGAATTCCCACCAGGCAAGGTTACTTTTTCAGGAAATCATCAAACTCCAGCCGGATTTTGCTCTCAGCTACCAAGGGTTAGGAGAAATTTGGCGATCGCAAGGCAATCTGTCCCCCTCTCTGCGCTGTTACCTGAAAGCCCTAGAACTCCAACCGGATTTAATTTCAGCAGATTTTTTACTAGATTTAGGCAGTGAATTGGCTGAAAATAACCAGATAGATGAAGCCATAATATGTTATAATCAAGCTTTAAAAATTGACCCCAACCATACCAAATCTTACTTGAATCTGGGGGTGATGTGGCGAAAAAAAGGGGAGTTGAGCAAAGCGATCGCCTTATATCAACAAGCCCTAGCCTTGGATCCAAACTTACATTCTGCCTATTTTAACTTAGGCAATGTCTTCCTAGAACAAGAACGGCTGGATGAGGCGATTGTTGCCTATCTTGAAACCTTAATGATTCAGCCCGATTTTGAATCGGCTTATCTGAATTTAGGACAAGCATTAATTCGCAAAAATCGTATAGGAGAGGGTTTAGCCTGTGCGATTCATCTCATCACTCACTCGCTCCTGACAGAGTTTATCCCCTCGGTTTCTGATACTGCTATCTCCTCTAAATTTACCACGTACCGAAATGGTCAATATATAGAAATTAATCTCAAAAGTCCAGTCAAACTCTGGCCCCCCAAAACATATAATAACAGCCTTCATTCCTATTTTAGGTGGGAAATCTATCAGAATCCCGAAACATTTGTCACCTGGATTCCTTCCGGACGCGCTTGGGGGGATTCCTACTCCACCGCAGTGATTAACTCAGAGGGTCGCTTTATCGACCAACTTTGTCAAGGCAGCGCCTCAACCCTGGCTATTTCTGAAAAATTACCCCCACCCACTCCCCTAGAAGGAACGACCGCCTTTTTATCCGTGAGAGGAGGCAACACTTACTATCATTGGATGGCGGATTTATTGCCCAGGGTAAAATTATTACAGTTAGCAGGAATTAAATTAGAAACCGTTGATTTTTTCGTGGTTAATAGTCGTCATTTACCCTTTCAGCGAGAAACCTTAAATCTGCTGGGAATACCGAATCACAAAATTATCGATAATTCTCAATTCCCCCATATCAAAACCCCCAACTTAGTCGTTCCCTCCTTACCGGGAGACGTGGGATTAATGTCTCCCTGGACTTGTCAGTTTATGCGAGAATCCTTTCTACATAAAGCAGCAACCCAGGGACTACAGACCCCCGATCTCATCTATATCAGTCGTCGCCATGCCAGTTATCGCCGCATCCTCAATGAAGATGAAACCATCGCCCGGTTATCCCCCTACGGTTTCGTTCCCATTGTCCTAGAATCTCTCTCCTTTCTCGAACAAGTCGCCTTATTTGCCAATGCCCAAGCCATTATCGCCCCTCATGGGGCTGGATTAACCAATACAGTCTTTTGCAACCCAGGCACTCAACTGATAGAAATTTTCTCCCCAGAGATGGTGTCAGTGAACTACTGGGTGGTTAGCAATATGATTGGCTTAGACTATGCTTATTTAATCGGAGAAAACTTAGACGAGTATAAAACTCCCACATCAATCCCGAGACGGTATTACAATCATCCTCTCTATGAAGATATTGTCGTCAATCTCGATTCCTTGGTCAATCTCATGCACTGTTCAGGAATGATTGAGAACCGCAACCGCAGCGACTGCCACAGGACCCATTGATCCGGATGACCCCAATTCCTGGCGATCGCCCCCAGTCCAATCCACCCCAACAATCCCAAAGCGCTCAAGTCCCGTCAAATATGTTAAAATCCATGCGGATCGAAAGTACAATCCCATCAACGGGATGGCAATAGGCAATATTTGGCATGAGTTCTGATACCTCACTCTCTTCTATCGAATCAACCGAATCAACCGTTTCCGAACCGGGGGATCTTCTTTCCACCAACTCGGACAAGTCCATCCTGTCTGAACCGGCAGAGTCCCAAGATAAACCAGCCGAGTCCAGGGTTTCCGAACAGGGAGAACCGAACGAAACCGAACCCGAAGCGATTTCCGAACTCAAGGCGATCGCCCCTAATGCACAAGTTCGGTTTAAAACCCAAGAGGACGGCACCCTGTTACTCCTATTGCCCACCGAAAGTAGCAGTACCGAAGCCAATACCACAACCCAGGTGACTTGGACCGAAATTTTGCAACAGATTCGGCAGCGCCTGAATGCAGGGGGTCGCTTTTGGCAACCCGACACCTCGGTGCAGTTAATCGCTCAGGACCGCTTATTAGATGGTAGACAACTCCAGGCGATCGCCGAAGCACTAGGCGAATCCAAACTCAAACTAGAACGCATCGAAACCTCTCGCCGTCAAACCGCCGTTGCTGCCGTCACCGCCGGATACTCCGTCGAACAACGCACCACCGTTACTCCTTTTAATCCCAACCCCGTCGCCACAGGAAAAGCCCTCGCCGACCCCCTGTATCTGGAAACCACCTTGCGATCGGGCGTCGAAATCCGTCATCCCGGTAACGTCGTCCTCGTCGGCGATGTCAACCCAGGCGGATCCATCATTGCCGATGGAGATATCCTGGTTTGGGGACGCTTGCGCGGGCTCGCTCAAGCCGGTGCCAATGGCAACGAGCAATGCATCGTCATGGCACTCCAAATGGAACCCACCCAAATTCGGATCGCCGACTGGGTAGCGCGCGCACCCGAACCCCTCCCTGACTTTTATCCGGAAGTCGCCTATGTCTCTCCCGAAGGGATCCGCATTGCCAAAGCCGCTGATTTTTCTAAAGCTCAGTTGGAATTAAAATCCTAGGCGATCGCATTCCACTCAACCAAGGGTTCCGCGATCGTGCTAAATTAAATCGGCTCGTTCGAGCGTGACAGTCTTCCAAAAGGTCCGTCACTTGGCCTCTCTTCTTTAAGATCCGGGAGAGTCAGACACACCAACCGATCCACTAGCAGTTAGTTGTAGAGTCGTCTTCATTACATGAGTCGCATTATAGTCGTCACATCGGGTAAAGGGGGAGTGGGCAAAACCACCACCACAGCCAATCTAGGTATGGCTCTAGCAAAACGGGGTCGCAACGTTGCTGTTGTGGATGCCGATTTCGGCCTACGAAATTTAGACTTGCTTCTGGGATTGGAAAACCGGATCGTCTACACTGCCGTCGAGGTCCTCGCCGGTCAATGTCGGTTAGAACAGGCATTAGTCAAAGATAAGCGGCAGCCCAACCTATCTTTATTACCGGCAGCCCAAAACCGCATGAAAGATGTCGTTACCTCCGATCAGATGAAGCAAATTATCGCTCAATTAGTCGGTAAGTATGACTACATTGTGATCGACTCCCCCGCTGGGATTGAAATGGGCTTTCAAAATGCGATCGCCGCCGCCACCGAAGCCATCATCGTCACCACCCCCGAAATCGCCGCCGTTCGCGATGCCGATCGCGTGGTAGGCTTGCTCGAAGCCAATGGGGTCAGGAAAATTAACCTGATTGTCAACCGCATCAAACCCGCAATGGTTGAAGCCAATGATATGATGTCCGTCGAAGACGTTCAGGAAATTCTCGCCGTTAACCTCCTCGGGGTGATTCCCGACGATGAACGAGTCATTGTTTCCACCAATCGCGGCGAACCGTTAGTATTAGCCGATCAGCCTTCCGTCGCTGGAGTTGCCTTCGACAACATTGCTCGCCGCTTAGAAGGGGAAAAGGTTGAGTTTCTGGATATGCACGTTCCTCAAGACAACTTTTTTAGTCGTCTGCGGAAATATATTTTCGGGTAAGATAATGTCAGGCTCTAACACACCCCAAGCACCATGATTAGCGAACTTATCGAAAGACTTTTCCCTCGAACTGGCGACGACAATAGTCGTGAGGAGGTCAAGCGTCGTCTGAAACTGGTGCTGGCTCACGATCGCGCTGACCTCGACCCGGATACCGTCGAGGCGATGCGAAAAGAAATACTCCAAGTGGTCTCTCGCTACGTCGAACTCGACCTCGAAGGGTTGGATATTTCCCTCGAAAACAACCAGCGTGCCACAGCCTTAATTGCGAATCTCCCCATCCGCAGAGTCAAAGAGGAAAACCCCTCTCCCCCATCCCCCGAATCTCCCCCATCCCCCGAATCTCCCCCATCCCCCGAATCTCCCCCATCCCCCCCATCCCCCGAATCTCCCCCATCCTAATCCCAACCTCTCCCGGTTGCTTCAGATGGGCGATCGCATCCCCCTCCCAGTTGGCCTCTTTATAGAGACCTACTTTTTTTTAGTCTCTCAACAGCTTATGCATTTAAACGGGATGATTTAGCTTCGAGAACTCCAAAAAATAAAACCCCCAAAACGTTCAACGTCCCCCCTTCAGGGGTTTCTTCAAATTTAAAGAGGACTCCTAAAGGAGTCACTACAAACGTTTGAACGATTTATATTTTGCAATTCCCTAAAGCCCCCCCATTACATAAACATTTATTCCTCTGACTTCCCCCTTCTTAAGGGGGACGGAAGGGGGTTCAATCCGTTATTTTGCAAGAGGTCTATTTAACACTCACAATTTGCCTCAGTTCTATTAGACTTCTTGCAAAATTCTTTAAAGCCCCCGGTGGAACTAAACATTTATCCCCCTCCCGTCCCCCTTAAGAAGGGGGACGGGAGGG
>CAYUEH010000455.1:0-4912 GCA_964442465.1 uncultured Laspinema sp.
AATTCATCTCTCCGTGAAAATCTGTGTAATCCGTGGTTCATCCCTCCCCAAATCAAAAGAGGGCAGGCAACTGCCCACCCTCCTATTATCTCCTAACTACCCCCAATCCGGGCAACATCTCGGGCATTCTGTTCAAACGCTGCATCCAAGGCATCATCGCCGCTTAAACCGGACGCTAATGCACTTTCTAGCGCTTGCAATACCCGCTTGTAATCCCGTGGCATCACTTTGACAAACTTAGGCACCATTTCCTCCCAGTTTGCTAATACTTCTGCCGCTTTGGGACTGTTGGTATAATCCGCGTGTTTCTGGATCATCTCCCGGACGATCGCAATTTCACTCGGTTCTTCCAACTTCTCCATATCCGCCATCTGGGTATTACACCGGGTGGCGAAATCTCCTGATTCATCTAGGATATAGGCAACTCCGCCACTCATCCCCGCTGCAAAGTTCCGTCCGGCAGGTCCAATCACGACGACTTTACCGCCCGTCATATACTCACAGGCGTGGTCCCCGACGCCTTCGACAACGGCATGAACCCCGGAGTTGCGGACGGCGAACCGTTCCCCGGCAATCCCCGACAGATACATTTCCCCACTGGTTGCACCATAGAGGGCGACGTTACCGGCGATGATGTTCTCATGGGGAACTAAGGTGGATTTCTTGGACGGATAAACGATAATTTTACCGCCACTGAGTCCTTTGCCGATGTAATCGTTGCCGTCGCCTTCCAGTTCTAGGGTGACTCCTTTGGGTACAAAGGCCCCGAAACTTTGTCCCGCACTTCCTTGGAAATGCAGGTGAATCGTGCCGTCTGGCAATCCATCCCAATGTTTCTTGGTGATTTCGTTGCCGAGAATTGTGCCAACAACACGGTTGATGTTCTTGATTGGCAGGGTTGCTTTGACTTTTTCGCCCTTGTCGATCGCATCTTTGCACAGATCCAGCAACACCGTCATATCCAGGGATTTCTCTAATCCGTGGTCCTGTGCCATCTGGCAATACCGACCCACTTCTGGACCCACTTGCGGTTGATATAGAATGTTAGAAAGGTCAATTCCTTTCGCTTTCCAATGGTCCACTGCCTTCTTCGGTTCCAGCAAGTCCGTCCGTCCCACCATTTCATTCAGGGTCCGGAACCCAAGCTGGGCCATGATTTCCCGCAGTTCTTGGGCGATAAATTTCATGAAATTGACCGTATATTCCGGGTCTCCCATGAATTTGGCCCGCAGTTCGGGATTTTGGGTGGCAATCCCCACGGGACAGGTGTTTTTATGGCAGACGCGCATCATAATACAACCCAAGGTGACCAAAGGTGCGGTGGAAAATCCGTATTCTTCGGCACCGAGTAAGGCAGCGATCGCCACGTCTCGTCCTGTCTTCATCTGTCCATCGGTTTCTACCACAATCCGACTCCGCAGATTGTTTAAAACCAGGGTTTGATGGGTTTCCGCCAACCCTAACTCCCAGGGTAAACCGGCGTGTTTAATCGAGGTTTGGGGGGAGGCACCGGTACCGCCATCAAATCCGGAGACGAGCACAACATCGGCGTGTGCTTTGGCAACCCCTGCCGCGATGGTTCCCACACCGACTTCCGAGACTAACTTGACATTAACTCGGGCGTTGCGGTTGGCATTTTTGAGGTCATGAATCAACTCCGCCAAGTCTTCGATGGAGTAGATATCATGGTGAGGCGGGGGCGAAATCAACCCGACTCCTGGGGTGGAGTGGCGCACTTTGGCAATCCAGGGATAGACTTTCAGTCCCGGTAATTGTCCCCCTTCCCCGGGTTTAGCACCTTGTGCCATTTTGATTTGAAGTTCCTTCGCCTGAGACAGGTATAAGCTGGTGACCCCAAACCGTCCGGACGCAACCTGCTTAATCGCACTATTTTTGGAGTCGCCTTGTTCGTTCGTCCAAGTATAACGGTCTGGGTCTTCCCCACCTTCGCCGGTGTTGGATTTGCCACCGACTCGGTTCATGGCGATCGCCAGGGATTCGTGGGCCTCTTTAGAAATCGAACCATAGCTCATCGCGCCGGTTTTGAACCGTTTCATGATGTTCTCAATCGGTTCTACTTCTTCCAAGGGAATGGGGTTTTGTGCTTTCAACTCCAGCAATCCGCGCAAGGTGAAGAACTTCTGATTTTGTTCATTCACTTTCGCTGCATATTTCTTGTAGAGTTCGTAATTGCCCTCACGCACTGCTTGTTGCAAGGCATGAATGATTTCCGGACTCAGTAAGTGCGCTTCACCGTCTTTGCGCCACTGGTATTCGCCGCCCACATCCAGGGTGTGACCATTGGCATCGCGATCGGGGAAGGCGTGAGAATGACGCATGATGGTTTCATTGGCGATCGCCTCTAAATCCACCCCTTCAATCCGGGAAGCAGTCCAGGTAAAGTAGCGACTAATCACCGACTGATTCAACCCGATCGCCTCGAAAATCTGGGCCCCGCGATAGCTTTGAATCGTCGAAATCCCAATCTTCGAGGCAATTTTCACCACCCCTTTGGTTACCGCTTTGATGTAATTCTTGACAGCGGTTTTATACTCCACATTCACGAGTAATTTCTCGCGAATCATGTCATCAATGGTTTCAAAGGCGAGATAAGGATTAATCGCCCCACAACCATACCCAATCAAGGCGGCGAAGTGATGGACTTCCCGAGGTTCGCCGGATTCCAGGACTAATCCCACCTGGGTGCGAGTGCCTTGGCGAATCAGATGGTGATGCAGTCCCGCAACCGCCAACAATGCCGGAATCGCGACCTTTTCCTTGTTCATCCCGCGATCGCTGAGGATGAGGATAGTGGTACCCGAGGAGATCGCCTGAGTTGCCTGGGCAAAAATTGCTTCCAGGGCCGCTTCCAATCCCTTCACCCCAGTAGTCGGGTCAAATAACATGGAGAGGGTGGTGGATTTAAACTCCCCTTCATTGACTGCCTTGAGTTTTGCCAAGTCTTCATCAGTGAGAACTGGAGTTTTTAACTCAATTAAATTGCAGCTTTTCGGAGTGGGTTTGAGGAGATTTCGTTCCGCCCCAATCGTAGTTTCTGCCGAGGTAACAATTTCCTCCCGAATCGAGTCAATCGGGGGATTTGTCACTTGGGCAAACAGTTGTTGGAAATAGTCATAGAGCAATTTCGGGCGATCGCTTAACACCGCCAACGGCGTATCGGTCCCCATCGACCCGATCGCCTCCACCCCATTGGTCGCCATTGGCGTCATCAACAGGCGCAATTCCTCAAAGGTGTACCCGAACGCCATTTGTCGTTGAATCAACGGCACCGGGTCAATTTTTCCCCATTCAGGAGCATCTTTCAGTTGAGAAAGGGCGACCAAATTCTCATCAATCCACTGTTGATAGGGATGTTCATTGACAATTTGGGTTTTGATTTCTTCATCAGAAATAATCCGACCCTGTTTCATATCAACGAGGAACATCCGACCCGGTTGCAGGCGACCTTTATAGGCAACTCGTTCCGGTTCAATCGGTAACACCCCAGCTTCCGAGGCCATAATCACTAAATCATCTTTAGTGACGTAATAGCGAGAGGGACGTAAACCATTGCGATCGAGGACTGCCCCCATCATCGTGCCATCGGTAAAGGCGATCGAGGCGGGACCATCCCAGGGTTCCATTAAGCAAGAATGGTACTTGTAGAACGCCTTTTTCTCCGGACTCATGGACTCATGGGCGGTCCAGGGTTCGGGAATCATCATCATCACCGCATGAGGCAAGGACCGCCCAGACAGGAACAGCATTTCCAAGGCATTATCGAAAATCGCCGAATCGCTGCCTTCTAAGTCAATCACCGGATGCAGCTTTTTCAGGTCCTCGCCAAACAGTTCCGACTCAAACAGGGACTCCCGGGCGTGCATCCAGTTGATATTGCCCCGCAAAGTATTGATTTCCCCATTATGGGCAATGTAGCGATAGGGGTGGGACCGTTCCCAACTGGGGAAAGTGTTGGTACTGAAGCGGGAATGCACCAGGGCCAAAGCACTCTCCATTGTCTCATCATGGAGTTCAGGGAAATAGTCACCCACCTGGACGGGCATTAACATCCCTTTGTAAACTAGGGTGCGGCAGGAGAGACTACAAACATACCAGGACGAGTCCAATTTACTGATATGGATTTCCCGTTCTGCCCGTTTGCGGATAACATACAGCTTGCGATCGAAGGCCAAATCATCGGTAATATTGGCACTGCGTTGGATGAACACCTGGGAAATAAAGGGTTCGCTGGATTTCGCCGTATTCCCCAAAGAGGAGTTATCCGTAGGCACATCCCGCCATCCCAGAACCTTTTGCCCTTCCTCGGCGACAATTTTTTCAAACTGCTGCCTACTTTGCTGGCGAATGGCAGGGTCCTGAGAAGAATAGATGTTGCCGACGCCATATTCACCGGCATTTGGCAGGGTGATGTTTTCTGCTGCTGCAACTTTTTTCAGGAAAGCATCCGGGACTTGGATTAAGATTCCAGCACCATCCCCGGTATTATTTTCGCAACCACAAGCACCCCGGTGGTCCAGATTGAGGAGAATGGTCAGGGCCTGTTCAACGATAGAGTGGGATTTTTGACCTTTTTGATGAACAATAAAGCCAACACCGCAGGCATCGTGTTCAAACTGAGGGTCATAGAGTCCCTGTTTTTGTGGCAGTTTTTGATGGTTCATAACGCTCGTTAAGGATGGAAAATCAGGTCAGAGGTCATTTGTCCTTGGTCCTTGGTCCTTGGTCCTTGGTCCCTTAACAAATGACAAATGACAGAGGACAAATGACAAATGACAGGGGACTGTTAAAGGTTCCGCGAGTTTGGGTTTAGGGATTCAACCCTAGGTCTGATGATTATGAGTCAAAAAGACGCTAGGGTATCGGTTCTTAAGGAAAATTCTAACGGATCTAC
>CAYUEH010000456.1:0-4899 GCA_964442465.1 uncultured Laspinema sp.
TCTAATTCTTCTCGGATACCTACGAAAGTTGCAGCAGCTTTTTCGGCACTCTCTTCAAATGCTTTTCGCTGTGCTTCCATTCCTCTGATACTTTCGGCAACGGCTCGCTTGATTTCTTCGGCAACCGTTACTAATACTCCTCTAGTTTCATCCCGGAATTGGACAAGAATTCCTTTTAAATCCCCAGCAAATATTTTAAGATCGTCGAGGGTCTCTTTTTGTACTTCCTGAAATTTTTTGACTGCCTCAGCCAATTCTTTCGTAATCTCTGCCATAGCAACTTTCAACTCTTTCACTGCCTCGGATGCTTCCTTGGTGAGTTGGGCGGTTTCATCAAGACGTTTGACAACAGGTTCGATTAATTCTTCGCGGAGTCGCGTGACCAGATACTCTACCGCTTGACCGTGTTTTTCTTGCAATTCCCGAATGCTAACGAGTTCGCCGTTCATAGAATTGAGTGCGGGAGTCAGTTCTTCGTGCAATGCTCCTCGCAAATATCCTCCGGTTGCCTGTCCGATCGCCTCGGGAGTAAGCTGGCTCAAAGGCATAACCATCGGGCTAAGTTCCGATCGCAAAACCGATCGCATTTCTGTCGCAACCGCTTGACCAATCGCCGCCGCAGTCAAATTGCTTTGTCCTCCAGTTGCCCCCGGTGTCATCCGGGCCAAAATTCGTCCTGGAGTCAGCAGAAAAGCAACTTTGCTCAATTCAGAACGCAAACTGTCCCGACGCCGTTGCCGCGATCGTTCTCCAAAAGATAGAAATAACATAAAGAGACTGGAACTCCCCAATCCCCACAACGAAGTTAAGAAAGCAAACTTCATCCCTGCCAGCAATTCGGTACTGGTTTTCAGCAGGGTTTCGGTTTCTTGAATCGCGTTGAGATTCACTCCCTGCAATCCCTGATAAATGCCCGCAAACGTTCCCAACACTCCCAATGCAGTCAATAAAGTCGGGGCAAAATACACCGGCCCGCGTGGGACAGGTTTACTCAGCACCGTTGGGGAAGATAGCATAATAGCGGTATTGCCTTCGTATGTGGGAAAAAACTGATTTCCCCTCATTTCTCCATCCAGATGTTGCAGAAACCATCCTCTCATGTCGTCATCCAGGTTGATTCCTTTGCTGCCAGAAACCAGATGTTCTTTCAGAATTTCAATAGCCTTAGCCGTTGGCCCGCATTGCTTTTTGCGGTAGTCGGCGATGGACTTTCTCTCAGCGACAAAGCAGGCGATCGCCGCTCCAATAATGACGAAAACAAATAGCCAATTCAGCATGATGAGTATCCTATGTTACAGTTCTTTAAACCGTTCTATGAGTGGGTGTGAGAGATGCTCCTCGGCGACTCGCACCGGCAGATGTGCTGCATCACTGTATCCAGCGACTGGTTCCCTCAGTCGCAATCCATACAGGGGTTCTTCACTGGGGGTTTCCGTATCTAATGCCAGATAAACGCGATCGGGCGCATACTGGTGCAACAGTCGCACCTGTAACCGCGTTTTCATTTCTTGCAAAGATTTCGCCAAAGCAGGAATATCCCCAAAATCTAAGGCAACTTTCCAAGCGTGATTGACGGCGTGGATTTCGTCGATTAGCTGTTCTAGGGAGGGATTTAATAGAGTGTTTGTCATTGGGCGTTGGGCATTTGTTGTTGGTCATTGGTCATTGGTCATTGGTCATTGGTTGGTGGTCATTTGGGTTATAGCGTTTCGGTGGACTGATGAGGTATTTTTTTGCATCCCCTCTCCCCCCCCTTTCAAAGGGGGGTAGGGGGGATGGAGAGGGGTTTGGGGTCGCCATCGCTGTACCTTATGGAGATGAGAAGTCCCAATCTTCGGCACTCTCAATGCGAGAGTAGCCTAACTGACAGGATTCGATTAGGTTTCTTCCTCTTCCCCAGTATTAATTTTTGGGGGACGTTTAAAGGTGAAAGTAAAACTGTCTCCACTGGTGATGACGTTGCGGATTTCGTCGTACAACGGATAATCTCCTGTTCCGCTCAAACAAGCCCAACCGCGCGATCGCGTCAACCCAACAAACAACTGATTTCGTAAATTGGGATCGTCTTCATTCTTCGCCACATTATCTAATCCCACCACATAGACAATATTCGCCTCATTTCCTTTCGCACGGTGGATCCGAGACACGGTGACCCCGCCATCTTTCCAAAAGATATCCGGGTCGGTATTGGGAAACGTGGGACTCAGTTGATTGAGTTTGAGGCTAGTGGGAATGTAAACATCAATCCCTTCCTCCATTAAAAAACTGCCCACTTTCTTCTCTAAATTAATTGCCTCAAAAGTGCCACCCAACACCACAACCAAAATGTCTCGACTGGGTAACAGGCGATCGTAACTGAGATTATGCTTGATTCTTGCAGCCAGGGCTTCTAACTCTTCTTCGCGAGAGTCGTAAGTTTCAAACTCTAATACTGGATCGTCCCAGAGTTTCGGAATAGGATTCGGAGAATTTTCTGGAGGTCGGTGTAAAGTAATCTGCTTACCCACCGATTTAAAATCCCCGTTTTTGACTTCATACCCAATCGCTTGCCAACTTTTTTGATCGGTCAGTCCGGCCAGCATTCCATTCGGACGTAATAAACCCATGCCAATGGCGTGTGCAGCAGTCAGAATTGGGCCTGGAGTCCGATAGCAACGCTTCATGACTTCATTTTTCTTGATATTGCCGGTGTACAGAGGCCCACTGTTTTTTCCAGCTAAAATTTCGCCCAATGTGTCACCCAGGGTTTCTTTGTATCCCGGAATCTTCAGGCTATCTAAACTTTGGGCTTCATCATAAGCCCAAATTAAACGGCGTTGGTCTGGATTATCCGCCTGGATGGGTCGCAACACTTGATAAGCCATCCAATAGATAACCTGCTTAGACTCCCCACTCTGTTCCTCGTAATACTTGAGGTCATTTTCTGTGACTAAATCTTGTCCTTCATCAATCAGAATTGCATCAAATATCGGTTGAATTTCTGTCCCGTTTAAGAGTCGATTACAGATATCGGCCAAGCCTTCATTGGGTTTTCTTTTCTGAGTATCTCTAACGGTTAGGGGGGTAACCTGATGTTTTCGACAAATGGTCTGGTATAGACCCGGACGGGAATTCCCCCCCCAGGCGTGAAGCACTTTGAGTTTATTTTTGACCCGGTTATTATCGTAGTGAATATCCCCATTGCTAAAGCGGCGCAACCATTGATCCACTAATTTTTCAATTTGGTCATATAGGGAGCGAGTGAAAAACACTAAAGCAATATCCCAGTCCGGATGCTTCAAGTGCATATGCGCTGCTTTTTGACAAAGCAAAACGGTTTTTCCAGATCCAGCAATTCCCCGAATCCGCTGGGGACCGGGGGGAATTTGCTTGCCGATTTCTTCTTGCTGCAAATCCAACTCATACAGCTTTTCTTGTAAGGTGGCAACAATGCCAGCGCGAGTTTTTCCTTCCGCAGAAATTGTTCGAGGGGGTTTGCGCAGGACCGGGGTTCCACCGATTACCGCTTTGAGAATGGTCCACTGCTCATCATCGAGATTTTCCCCAGTGACCATTGGTGTTGATTGTTGAATCCGCTCTAGTACGCCGACTTTACCGAGTTGATCTTGAAAAATCACAGGTGGACATCCGGGGAGTTGATCGAAGCCTTTTTGTTGCCATTCTTCTTGTTTAATCAAAGGCAAAGCGACAATTCCTCGACCCGTAATTTTCCTGAAAATCTGGGATTCGCGATCGCAATACCCGAGTAACGCTTGCAGTTGGCGATTCACTCGTTCACCGGGACTACCTAACAGGATATCGCTATTCTCGAATTGCCACTGTTCCCCATTGACGGCAACAATCTGGTCAATCGTTACACAAGCGATTTCAATCAGGATCACACCCAATTCTCGATCGCCAATCAGCACATCAGGCTCTTTACGAACTTCTCCGACTTTAGCAAACAGAGGATACCGCCAATATCCTATACAGTCTTTGTCGGAAAAAGCGCGTTTAACCGTATTCCAAACTTTGAGTTCGCAATCTTTGCCACTATCGCTGATTGGCTCAGTTGTGATAAATTTTTGAGGTTTCATGAAAGCCTATATCCTGATTTTTTTTGAAGGGAATAGCTAATCTATCGCATCGCTGTAGATCCTCAGCGAAATAAGCTGAACGATGCCTTTAAATTGGATAATCCTAGCTTTCGCTGGATATAAGTGTACTTCGCACAGGCTACACTTTCCTCAATCCAAGGGCTTGAGGATTTTCTGATCTCCAATTTAGACAAGCAACAGCTTAAGGGGTGTTGAATTACAGGGGGATTTTTCCCCGGGGCTTTATAACTTGATAGTAATGGTTGAAGAGGAGCGGCATAATGGGTACTCCTGGCTAGGGGTGACTCGGTGACTATGAAGATTTGGGAACTTTGCGCGCTTTTTCCCGTCAATAATAAGTTTTGCTAATGACTTATTAAAGCGGTTCTGATGCTTGAAAACATCCGTATTTACACGGAATTTTCTGAACAGATAAGGGATCCATATTGGCTCCTCGGGGAGGAAAATGGCCGATCGCGCACCAATCCGTAGCTTGACCATCAGCAGAACTCCTGAAATAGAGGGTTACACTTACTTATCGCTGTAGCGGACAACTTTTACGCAAATTGGGGAAAAAAATTTGGGGTCACGGGTCATTTGTCACGGGTCCCTGGTCCCTGGTCCCTGGACAAATGACCAAGGACAAATGACAAATGACCAAGAAACCGGGTTTGTGCGATAACATTTGCCACAAAACCCAGACAGCAAAAAAAACCCGGTTTCTGACACCTGGTGCGATCGCCCTTCAAACGATTCTAGCTGGGACAGTATATGCTGTCCCAGCTAGAGAACTTATAGCCTTTCTCTTGTTGATGAAGTATAT
>CAYUEH010000457.1:0-2953 GCA_964442465.1 uncultured Laspinema sp.
TGCAGTGGCGATCGCAACCCTGGGTTGGATGGCACGATTGGAGGGTTCCGAACCCCCTTATGCCCTGATTCCTCCTATCAAAATGACCGATCATACACCCATCGGGCCATTATGGATAACGTTGAATGGAACCCTAGAAAATTCGGTGACTACTCAACCCATTATTGCGGCGAATACTCGCTTTGGTATTAAGTTATTTTCTCGAATTTATCAACAAGACAAGGCCAATAATATTTTTATTTCTCCCTTGAGTTTGACCTTGGCTTTACAAATGCTCAATGGGGGTGCAACGGGTGCAACTCATGAGGCGATCGCCTCGGTTTTAGAAACTCCGGGGATAGAACAAGCGCAAATTGATTCTACCCTATCCGCGCTCCAAACTTACCTCCAAGAAATGGATTCAGAAGTAGAAATAGCCATTGCCAATTCTTTTTGGATGAAGCAAGGTGACTCTTTTAATTCTAATTTTATTCAAAGAAATGAAGCTAGTTATCACGCAGTAACCCGTGAACTGGATTTTAGTAACCCCGCGACTGCTGCCCCCCTGATTAATGGCTGGGTAGCGGAAGAAACTCGGCAAAAAATAGACCATGTTTTAGAACCTAATGATTTCGATAGCGGTACGATCGCTCTGTTGGTGAATGCTATTTACTTTAAATCTGCCTGGTTGAGTCCCTTTTCTGAATCTGACACTCGTGAGCATCTATTTGCCTTAGCCGATGGACAGATGAAACCTCATCCCCTGATGTTTCAAACCCAAGAGTTTGCTTACTATGAAAATGCCTTGTTTCAGGCTATTGCTTTGCCTTATGGCAATACAGCAGAAGTAAATTTATATATTTTCCTGCCTAATCCTGAAGTGGGTTTAGATTCATTTTTAGAGCAATTGAATCCCGAAAACTGGAATCTATGGCTTAAGGAATATTGGGAAAATAAACCGATTAAATTGGGGTTGCCCCGGTTTAACATAGAATATGATATTGAATTAAAAGATATTCTAACCGCGATGAATATGGGGATAGCCTTTAGCTCACAAGCAAATTTTAGCTCAATTACTCCAGAACCTTTTTGGATTAGTAAAATTAAGCACAAAACATTTTTCGAGGTGAATGAAGAAGGGACGGAAGCATCGGCAGTAACGGGAATACTGGGAACTCGCAGTGGTCCAGTGGAGATGATTATCGATCGCCCTTTCTTTTTTGCAATTCGAGATGATACTACTGGCACTTTACTGTTTATGGGGACTTTGGTTAATCCGACGCTTTAAGTTTTGATAAAGTTAGATTGAGGAAGTTTAAATGATTCTGCTTGTAGGATTAAGGAGTGGGAGAATTTTTCTCTCTTATAGCAAGAAAGGAAAATGCTCCCACGGACATGGGCAACGACTGAAGTCGTTACTACGAACTTAAGAGAACGACTGAAGTCGTTACTACGAACTTAAGAGAACGACTGAAATTGTTACTACGAACTTAAGAGAACGACTGAAGTCGTTACTACGAACTGGAAGAAGATTAACGAGAGTTGGTTAGGGGTTCGATGTAGTTGGTATTGGCGCGAATGAAACAATTGTTTGTTTGTTCGGGTCCGTTGCTACTTTCTACAAAGATCCAGGGTTGATTGTTGGAATCAAAGGTTAAGATAAACCCTCCGGGAGAGAGGGCCGCTTGGAAGGTGGAATCGGGGGGTAATGTTCCTATTACGGGCCAACTGCCGATATTTAAGGCCCCAGCAGAGGGATTCCAGACTTGCTCAATAGTCCGATCGCCCATGCGACAGTTCAACCCATTGGGGTCTGGGTCTACGACTCGCCAATTAATATGATTAGATTTACCTGTATAATCCCCTTGGGCATTGGTTTGAGGTACAACCGATGAGGCGATCGGGATCTCGTCCCCGGTCCCCCTGCCGCGATCGTCCTGGATGGGGGGGGATTGGGGGGATTGGGGGGATGGGGGGGATGGGGGGGATTGGGGGGATGTCGTACAACTTACGGTACTTAGGGTGACGATCGCCAATAAAAGCGGTAACCCTAGGGCCTTAAATTTACCCCGATTGTTGCCCGATTGAGTTAGAGTTTTCCACAAATAATCCAAATACATAACTTTCCGCTTCTCAATGCTAAATCAGTGAATAGTTCAATTTTCTGTTCGTCAGACTTAATTCGGGATATCCTGATTCCAGACTCTAATTTCTTGCCGGAATAATCCACCTAAACTCTAGTCGGGGCCTGATGATGAGAACGATTCACCCCCAGACCCAAATCGATACCCTTTCCCATAAACCGTATGAATTAATGGCACCTCCCCGGGGGCTTCAATTTTGCGTCGGAGGAGGCGAATTTGGGCAGCAAGGACGTTGCTGCTGGGTTTTTCCCCGGTAGGCCACAAATGCTGATAAATTTCGCTATGGGTAAGTAATTGTCCGCTGTGGCGCATAAAATAGGCCAGGAGGGTACTTTCTTTTTCCGAAAGTTCGATGGTGCGCCCCCCTCGATAGGCTAACTGGTTGCCGAGGTCGAGTTCTAGGTCATCCCGGTAGAGATGAGTCTCAGGGTCCGGGGTTTTCTGGGTGACCGATCGCCGCAGTTGTGCTCGCACTCTTGCTAATAATTCTAGCAATTCAAAGGGTTTCACTAAATAATCATCGGCACCGGCATCGAGTCCTTGAACGCGATCGTCTAAGGTATCTTTCGCCGTTAAAAATAGAACCGGCGTGACATCCCCTTGAAGACGGATTTCCTGACAAATGGCTAATCCAGATTTGTGGGGTAACATCCAATCTAAAATCAGTAAGTCATATCCCCCTTGTCGCGCTAATTCGGCCCCGGTTGCGCCATCGGAGGCGACTTCTACTTGATATCCTTCCCGCGTCAGAACCCGAGTTAGGGGTTCCGTGAGTTGGACTTCATCATCCACTAAAAGAATTCGCATTATGTATGATTGGTGAGGGTTGA
>CAYUEH010000457.1:3053-4893 GCA_964442465.1 uncultured Laspinema sp.
TAAAACCGATATTCTCATTTTGTCTTATGCTGACCGTCGCTTTACCGAAAGGATCGTTGTTAACCGATAGCATCCGACTGTTGCAGTCGGTGGGATTGGATTTTAGTGCATTTCTGGATTCGTCGAATCGACAGTTGCAAATTTTAGACCCCACGGGGACCGCCAGGGCGCTGTTGGTCCGGACCCATGATGTGCCGGTTTATGTGGAGTACGGTCAAGCGCAGTTGGGGGTTGCCGGTTATGATGTATTGCGGGAAAAACAGCCGCGAGTGGCCCAGGTGCTCGATTTGGGATTTGGTCACTGTCGGTTATCCGTGGCGGTGAAGGAGTCGAGTCCCTACCGGCGATCGCTGGATTTACCGGCCCACGGACGAGTTGCCAGTAAGTTTGTCCATTGTGCCCGGGAATACTTTCAACGGTTGGATTTGCCGGTGGAAATCGTTCCTCTGTCGGGTTCGGTGGAACTGGGACCGATTACGGGGATGTCGGAGGCGATCGTGGATTTGGTCTCCACAGGACGGACTCTCAAGGAAAATGGCCTGATTGAAATGGAAGTGTTATTTCAAAGTTCGGCGCGCTTGATTGCCCACCCGATTAGCTATCGTCTGAATACCGATGGCATCTGCGATCGCATTGCCGCCATCCGCAAAATGACGACCACTGCCGTGTAATCCCGGGGGTCCCCAGGGGCGATCGCCTCGGGGGTTACGCTACAGTGGGATGACATCTGTCTTCCATTGTCCATAAGGTTTATTGATGACTCGCTTATCACCGCCCCCAACTCCCGAAGAAGGTCGATCGCGCCGTCGCGAAAATGATTGGCGCTTATTTCTGCGTTTGGTGCCTTATGCCCGTCGCAGTGGTCGTCTGTTGGGGATTTCCCTGATCTTATTAGTCCCTTTAGCCTTTGCAGGTGCCGTCCAACCGATTATTATCGGACAGGCGATTTCCCTGATCCGGGGCGAACCCATTAATCTCCCGTTTTTGGCAAACCTGACCCTTCGACAAGGTTTAAATCTGCTTTCCGCGTTACTCTTGTTTACGATTACGGTCAGATTTGCCTTACAAGCAATTCAGTCCTATTTCGTTCAGGAAGTCGGGCAGAAAATTACTGCGGATATTCGCAATGATTTGTTTGATCATGTCACCTCTTTGGCGGTCCGGTTTTTCGATCGCTCTCCTGTCGGACGGTTGATTACCCGCCTGACTAGCGATGTAGAAGCCCTCGGGGAGGTGTTTTCTACCGGCGCAATAGGGGTAATTACCGACTTATTTTCGATTGCGATCGTCTTAATCATCATGTTCTATCGGCAATGGCAACTAGCACTCCTGCTGTTGATGATGCTGATTCCCATCGCTTCCTTAATTATTTATTTCCAACAGCAATATCGCCAAGAAAACTATAAAGCCAGAGAAGAACTCTCCTCCCTCAACTCTAAGTTACAAGAAAATATTGTCGGCGTTGGCGTGGTCCAAATCTTTCGCCGGGAAGCCTTTAATGCCGAAATCTTCCGGGTGAATAACCAGCGTTATATTAAAGCCGTTGACAAAACCATTTTTTATGATTCTGCCGTTTCTGCCACCTTGGAATGGATTGCCTTTGTGGCGATCGCCGGAGTCTTGTGGTTAGGCGGTCAACTGGTCCTCGGTGATACCATGACGGTTGGGAAATTAGCTGAATTTATCCTATTTTCCCAACGCTTATTTGACCCCCTGCGCCAATTTGCCGATAAATTCACCGCCATTCAAGCGGGATTTACCGCCATTGAACGGATTAGCGATATTTTCAACGAAACCATCGAAATTCGCGACCCCGATGTCAAAGAACGGGCAGTGGGTG
>CAYUEH010000458.1:0-3173 GCA_964442465.1 uncultured Laspinema sp.
TTCCAGAGACTGTGGAGGAGGATGGAGGAGAGGAGATTGCGCGATCGCGTATAGACGAATCCTAAGACTATTCCCAAGGTTGCTAATGGCAGGACTTCGGAGAGGTTGAGATGTGCCAAGGCAAACAATAAGCTGCTGAGTACAATAGCGGTGGTAACGGAGAAGTAACGAGTTAGGGAGGGTAAGAGAAATCCCCGAAACATGATTTCTTCAAAAATAGGTGCTGCCACAGAAGCGGTGATGAAAAAGATAGTTAATGCTACGGTATCTCGGTTTTCTAAGGCGATGGATAAAATGGGGTTGCTGCCACCGCGTCCCTGCCAGAATTGTTGGTTAATGATGGATACCAGAATGACTAAAGGTAAGGCAGCAAAATAACCGCCGAATCCCCAGGAAATCCAGCTTGCCTGTAGAACATTAAAGCGAAACCAGTCTTTGGCGAGGGGAAAGAAGGACCGGATGGAGAAGAAGAGGACTAATAATCCGCCAATGGCGATCGCAATATAAGTTGCCAAGATATAGAAGGCACGACTGCGAACATCTAGCATGGCAGATTGGACGCCGAAGAGTTGAACAACGATGGGAACTAAAACTTGTCCGAGGAAGAAGAATCCGACAATGAAAACTTGCCAGATGGTTTCCCAATTCCAAGGGGTTTCCCAGTTGTTATCGCCATTTTGAACCAGTAGGGAATCTTTGCGTTTGAGGACCCATTGAATCCCGAGAAAGATGAGTAAACCGACTCCGACAACAAACCCGAATGCGGGAATGCCGGTAACTGTTGCTAATTTCCCTAACGATTCCGCTGCCATCTCTTGTTCTTGGAGATTGAGGCGAGTTAAGGCTTCATCTTGTCCCTGGATTTGATACAGTTGTCGGAAGGCTTGAAAACGAAACCATCCGTCTAAGTTTTGGGTGATAAGTGCTTCGGAATTAGCGGGGAGGGTGGGGGAATCTTGCCAAAGGGTTAATAATAAATCTGCTGTATTAGCGGTAGGTTGCAGATGGGGACTAGAACGTTCAGTTAAGGGAGTCCAAGTCTCGATCGCCTGTTCTAAATTACCTTGACGGGCTTTTAAAATACCGAGTCTTAACAGGAGTTCATCCCGGAGAGTCTCTTGATTGGCGATTTGCTCTTGAATTTTTAGTTCGGCAAGTTCAGGAGGATTGATGCCTTCAATCAGAGGCGGATCCGAAGATTCATCCGGTGGGAGGATGACAGTAGAGGAGAGACGACTGCGTTGGGTGGCGATCGCCTCTTCTGTGGAGGTGACTGCTTCTTGATACTGTTTCAGCGCTGCCTCTAGGGGTTCTTCCCCGCCCAAAGCCTGCACAATTTGCAGTGCCGGATCATTGTCAGACTCGCCTTGGTACTCTGCCACATGAAGCAGCAGATTGGTTTGATAGAGTTCCAGACGGCTTTGAACCTGGGGTTGATTGAAACTTTGCACCAAAGAGGTTCCCACCAGGAAAACTGCCAGCAGGGTTAGTGCCGTTAAAACCACGCGCTTGATGAGCTTGATTGCATCCATTGTCTGTTTCTTCTTCCTCTGGATCCGGTAGATGATATTATAATTCGACAGTCACTCTGTTGTCAGTTTACCTTGAATTGGAGTCTAAAGGTCTGGGTATCGGGGAAATTGATAAAAATTGAACAGGAGTTGTGCAGGTTTTGAGAATCTAACCTTAATGTAGAGGCGATTCGCGAATCGCCTCTACATTGCAGGCTTTGTGTTAAATATTGCGTAATTATTTTAAAACTATTTTCAGGATTTATTTAAACAATTTATTCTAAAATTATCTGGATTTTTCCATTAATTTTTTGTAAAAAAATTATTAGTTTTTGAGATAGGAAAATGTTTAGTTCTCCAGGGTTAAAGCTCAGTTAGAGAATAAACCTCTGGCAACATTCCGGATTGATCCCCCCAACCCCCCTTAAGAAGGGGGGCTCAAGAGAATTCTGGAAGAAGTCTAATAAATTTTTGGCCTAATTCCCAAAGAAATGCCGCCCATAGCCCTGAATCAGGGGTCTGGTGGAGAGGGAGGGAATAGGCGGCAAGGGGGGAATAAAAATGCAGTCGCCTAGTTTAACTGGAGACCAAGAAGGGGTAAAATGCGATCGATTCTGCCCCTGCGCTTCACTCGCCTTGGGACTCTGCACCATTTCTGTTGGAGGATAGAACCCTGACTACTCGCGTAATTATTGTCCGTCATGGTCAAAGCACGTTTAACAAAGAACGGCGCATCCAAGGTCGCCTCGATAAATCCGTCCTCACCGAAAAGGGTCGCGAGACGGCGAGTCAAGTTGCGGCAGCCCTCAGTGGCATTTCCTTTGATGCCGTCTACTGTAGTCCCCTGAAACGGGCGAAAGAAACCGCCGAGGCGATCGTTGCTGATTTTGCCGGAGACTCTAAACCTCCAGCACCCCAACCCAGCGATAAACTCATGGAAGTGGATTTGCGGTTGTGGGAAGGAATGCTCAGGGAAGAAGTCCAGGAGAAGTTTGCCGAAGATTACCGCTGTTGGCAAGAAAGACCCCATGAATTTTGTATGAATGTTCCCGCAGAAACCGGAACTGTGGAACATTTTCCTGTTTTAGCATTGCATGAACAAGCGAAACAATTCTGGGATGAAGTCTTATCTCGCCATCCCAATCAAACGATTTTAGTCGTGGGTCATAATGGAATTAATCGCTGTTTGTTGAGTACCGCCTTGGGAATTTCTCCAGCGCGATATCATTCGATTCAACAGTCCAATTGTGGGATTAGTATCCTGAATTTTGGCACACCCCGACCCCCATTAAAAGGAAAACTCCCCGTCCAACTGGAATCGATGAATTTAACCAGTCATGTCGGGGAAAAAATGCCCAAACCCAGACCCGGACATATTGGACCCCGACTGTTATTAGTCCGGCATGGAGAAACGGAATGGAACCGGCAACAGCGTTTCCAGGGACAAATTGATGTTCCCCTGAATGATAATGGGAGAGAACAGTCTAAATGTGCCGCTGACTACTTGCAAGATGTGCAAATCGATTTTGCCATCAGTAGTTCCATGTTGCGTCCCAAAGAAACTGCTGAAATTATCTTGCAACATCATCCCGGCGTGGAATTAAAAGTGGATGATTTGTTGCGAGAAATTAGTCATGGACTGTGGGAAGGAAAGTTTGAATC
>CAYUEH010000458.1:3273-4889 GCA_964442465.1 uncultured Laspinema sp.
TTAACATTACAACCCATTTTGGAGGGATTTTGGACAAGACTGCGGCAGGTGCATTGTAATTTTAGAACTGGGTTTTAAAAGCCCTCCCCTTGGCAAGGGGAGGGTTGGGTGGGGTTCCCCCGTGGATGAGAAACCTGGAATTTGAAGGTTGTGAAAGCCTTGGCAAGGGGAGGGGACCGGAATGTTGAATCCTTGCGTATGGGGAGGACCCCACCCTAACCCTCCCCTTGCTAAGGGGAGGGGACCGGAATTAAGAAAGATTGGAAGGTTGATAGTGTTTGCTGTTGAGTGTGGACTGTGAATGAACTGCTGCAACAAGTTCGGATAATTGACCCGGTTTCGGGAGAGGATACGATCGCCGATGTGTCGATTGCTAACGGTGCGATCGCGCAAATAGCGCCAGAAATTGCTGATTGGGGAAGTGATACTCAAGTCCGGAATTGCCAGGGATTAATCTTAGGTCCCGGTTTAGTGGATCTGTATAGTCACAGTGGCGATCCAGGTTTTGAGGAACGAGAAACCTTAACTTCATTGATGCAATCGGCAAGAAGTGGAGGGTTTACGCAAGTGGCAATTTTGCCGGATACTTCTCCATCGGTGGACAATCCTGGGGGATTAGCATTTCTGCAACAAAAAGTCCAAGGAATTAAAACCCTAAATGACTTGTTGCCTCCCCCCACTCCTTCCCTGCCGAAACTGCATTTTTGGGGTGCATTAACCCTAGGAATCAAGGGAGAACAAATGACAGAATTAGCCGAATTAGAGGCATCCGGCATTGTGGGATTTGCTGATGGTCAACCCATTGCTGATTTAGCACTACTGAGGCGGATTTTGGAATATTTGCAACCGTGGGGTAAACCTGTGGCACTGTGGGCTTGTAGTCGTAAGTTAGCAGGAGATGGAGTCGTTCGGGAAGGGACTGCTTCGATTCGGTTGGGATTGCCAGGAAATCCGGCGATCGCAGAAACCTCGGCATTAGCAGCATTGCTGGAAATTGTTGCAGCAACGGGAACGCCGGTTCATATCATGCGGGTATCTACCCAGCGAGGAGTGCAACTGATTGAATCTGCCAAGGCGCAAGGATTACCCATCACTGCCAGTACCTCCTGGATGCACCTGTTGGTGAATGCGGCACAAATTAACAATCCAGTGTTGTTTACTCCCTACTGTCCCAGTCTGCACCTAGAACCGCCTGTGGGGAATCCCCAGGACCAACAGGCGTTGATTGCGGGAGTGAAATCCGGGGTCATCGATGCGATCGCCATTGATCATACCCCTTACACCTACGAAGAAAAAACCGTTGCCTTTGCTGAATCTCCTCCTGGTGCGATCGGACTCGAATTAGCATTACCCTTATTGTGGGAACATCTGGTGACCACTGAGAAGTTATCGCCGGTGGAATTATGGCGGGGGTTGAGTAGCAATCCTGCCAAATGCCTGCAACAAACCCCAGTGGCGATCGCACCCGGTACAGTGGCAGATTTTACCTTGTTTGACCCTCAACAGTCTTGGCGGGTGACGGGAGAGAGTCTGAAATCCTTGTCTAGTAACACCCCTTGGTTGGAACGAGAGATTACAGGACGGGTGGTGGAGATTTGGTGTTAGAGATGGGGAGT
>CAYUEH010000459.1:0-4888 GCA_964442465.1 uncultured Laspinema sp.
GTAACGCGGTAACGACTGAAGTCGTTACTACAAACAGTTATATACAAACAGTTCTTCTGGTTCGTAGTAACGACTTCAGTCGTTGCTTGCCTGTCATGGCACTTGCCATGACAGGCATTGGGAGTGACACCGCAGATGGGGGCGTTACTTGGCGATCGGCCAAGTAACGCGGTAACGACTTCAGTCGTTACTACAAACAGTTATATACAAATAGTTCTCCCCGTTCGTAGTAACGACTTCAGTCGTTGCTTGCCTGTCATGGCATCCGCCATGACAGGCTGGAGACTCCGCAGATGGGGGCGATACTTGGCATCTGCCAAGTATCGCAGTAACGACTGAAGTCGTTACTACGAACATTTTTTCCCAGAGGACTCAGGATTATGTCGTTAGGGCGGGAACTTTCACATCCAAGCGGGTGCGCCAGCTTGATAGGTGAGACAAAGACCGATCGCGATATTTGCCGTAGCGTTCCGGTTTGCTCTTGATTTTCTGCGGAAACGGCGGCAAAATCCCGAAGTTGGGCGGCATGGGTTGGAAATGCTTGGGGGAGGCGGAACTGATGAAGGAAAACAATGCCCCCATCATGGTTGTATAAGGCATCCACACGGGTTTTAATCCTTGTGCTAATCGGGCGGCATTGGTTCCCGCTAACCAGCCTCCGGCACTGGCGGCAGTATAGCCTTCGGTGCCGGTGAGTTGTCCCGCAGCTAGGAGAGTCGATCGCATTTTAAACTGTAAGGTTCGGTCCAACAATTGCGGGGAATTAATAAAGGTATTGCGATGCATCACTCCCATGCGGACAAATTCGGCATTTTCTAATCCCGGAATTAACTGAAAGACTCGCTTTTGTTCTCCCCACCGTAAATTAGTTTGGAATCCAACCATGTTCCAGAGTTGTCCCGCTTTGTCTTCTTGGCGCAATTGGACCACGGCATAGGGACGAGTTTCGCTGCGCGGGTCACTTAATCCCACGGGTTTTACCGGACCATATCGCATGGTATCTTCTCCCCGTTTTGCCATCTCTTCAATGGGTAAACAGGCTTCAAAAAATTTTGAGGTTTCTCGGTCAAATTCTTTTAATTCCGCTTGTTCGGCTTTGCACAATTCCTGCCAAAAATGCAGGTATTGTTCTTTGTTCATGGGACAATTGATATAGTCGGCGTCCCCTTTGTCATACCGAGAGGCGCGGAAGGCGATATCCAAATTGATGGAGTCGCCGACAACGATGGGACTGGCGGCATCAAAAAAGCTCATGTATTCCATGCCGGTGAAGCGCTGCAAGTCGGTGGCGAGGGCGGGGGTGGTGAGGGGTCCGGTGGTGAGGACGACGATGCCATCTTGGGGAATTGCGGGGGCTTCTTCGCGCCGGAGGTCGATTAAGGGGTGATTGGCGAGGGTTTCGGTGAGTTCATGGCTGAAGACGCCGCGATCGACGGCGAGGGCACCACCGGCAGGGACTTGATGGCGATCGGCGGTGCCGATGACGAGGGACCCGAGTTGGCGCAGTTCTTCATGGAGTAATCCGGCAGCCCGATCGCTGGCTTTGGCCCCAAAGGAGTTGCTGCAAACCAATTCGGCAAATTCCCCAGTATGATGGGCGGGGGTCATTTGCACGGGTCGCATTTCATAGAGGACGACGGGGACCCCAGCGCGGGCGATTTGCCACGCCGCTTCGGTGCCTGCAAGTCCGGCACCAATGACTGTAACGGGTTGTTGGTCGTTGATAAACACGCTGAAAACTCCTGAGATTGGGGAAGAGGGCGATCGCTCGCATGAGCAAGGGAAAATCAGGCTAGGGCTTAAGATTCGGGGGTATCCTCCAGTCTGATATTCACTTTAAATTATATTTAACCACTGGGTGATCAGTCTCGGTGCCGGTAAGACGATCGCCAATAACAAGGCGATCGCCAGTAAGCCTAGGATATCCCGGCGACTATCCAATTCGCTGACATCATTCAAGGCGGGAGAATCCACCACTGGCATCAAGAATAACAGTAGCGCCCAAATCACCCATAATCGCTGCATCCAAGCGATTCCCAGAAATGCAATTCGGGTGATTTGTCCGATGCGGACGGCTTTCACCTGCCCAAACATGGCATGAATGATATGTCCCCCATCCAATTGACCCACGGGAATCAGGTTTAAGGCAGTGGCGATTAAGCCAATATACCCAGCAACGGCAACGGGATGTAAATTAATGGCACTGGTGAGGGTGAGTTGGGACCCGAGGGCGAGTTTACTCAAAAGGGTGAGAATCAGGCAACTTTTCGGGTCTAGGGCGGTGATTTCAAAAATTCCGGGGTTCTCTGGGATGGGGACGATGGTGGAATTAACTAATCCCCACCACAACAGGGGTAGGGTGACCACAAATCCAGCCAGGGGACCGGCAATACTGATATCAAACAAGACTTTCCGATTCGGCATGGGCGACTGGATTTGGACGAACGCCCCGAAGGTGCCTAACAAAAAGGGGAAGGGAATAAAATAAGGCAGAGTTGTCTTGATTTTATAAACAACTGCGGCCAGATAGTGACCCGATTCATGGATACCGAGGATGAGCATCAGGGCGACGGCGTAGGGTAGTCCCTGGAGTAATACAGTGGGATTGGATTGGACCTCCTCTAGGGAAAACCCCGCCAGTTCCGTCCCGAACAAGGTGGTGGTAAAGAGGGTGATCGTGGCTAGGGAGAGGGCGATTAGGGGTTTGCTTAAGTCCTCGGTGGAGGCGGTTTGTTCGGGATTGGGAACCAGGATAAAAAAGGGTTGACCTTTGAAATCTTCCTGAAAAATAATTAAGAAGCGATCGCCGAATTGATCTTCGATTTTGGCGCGAATTTTGTGATAGGCAGACTCCGGGGGCGATCGCAACTGACCCCGACAGATTACCGCTTGCGGACGGTAATCAATCTGATGCAGGGCGTAAACCGTCCAATCAAAACAATCCCGCAGTTCCTGTTCTTCTCCATCATTCAAGGCGCGTAATTCCTGGAGACTAGCGGGAGGAACCGGACGAGATACCGCTTTGATTCCGGCAGATTCCCGGGCTGGAGTAACGTCAGGGTCCTGTTCTAATGAGGAGCGCATATCCCGGCGACCCCAGAAAAACAGTATCCAGTAAATCAGGGGCGACACCACAAAGGAACCGAGGGCGACTTCAGTGGGTAAGGGACTGTCTTCGCCATGAATGACAAACCAAGCTATCCACAGAAAAGCGGGGGCCATTAATGCCAACCATAACACCCAAAGCGGGGTGCGCGTCAGGTGTGCCACACGCTGCCGCAAGATAATGTATGTAATAAATCCTAGAAGCAGTAACCAGAGAATCATGCTATGCCCAAACAACCACGGGCTGTCTTTGATAATATTTTTGCCTTTTCTCCCAATCGAGAGACTTTAGGCGCGACAGCTTATCTTATTGTAGAAAACAACGCCAATATCCTGATAGATTGTCCCCCCTGGGATGAATCAACGGAGGAATTCCTGACTCAGCAAGGGGGCGTGCAGTGGCTATTTTTGACCCATCGGGGCGGAATTTCCAAAGTTAAGGACATTCAAAAGGCAACGGGCGCTCAAGTGGTGATTCAAGAGTGGGAAGCCTATTTACTGCCAGAATTGACGGTGCAGACATTTGAGAAGGATTGCACCCTCAGTCCCGATTGTCAGGGAATTTGGACCCCCGGACATTCTCCCGGATCCTCCTGTTTATATTATGGGGGTCACGGTGGGGTGTTATTTGTGGGGCGGCATTTGCTCCCGAATGCTCAGGGAGAACCGATGCCTTTGCGAACCTCTAAAACCTTTCACTGGACGCGCCAAATTCAGGCCGTTAAGGCACTGCAAGAGCGATTTACACCGGAGAGCTTGCACTATATCTGTCCCGGGGCGAGTACGGGCTTTTTGCGGGGGAAACGGGTGATTGATTCGGCTTATCAGCATCTGGCGGCGATCGATGTTGAGGGATTGCGGGAGTTGGAGCCTGTTTTATAACATTTCTCGTGTCATGGCTCTGGCTCTAATTTCTCGTGTCATGGCTCCGCCGTGACACGGGCAATCAGCGGCTCTGCCGCCTGTATTGGGGAGGGGATTGAGCAGGAGGCAGAGCCTCCAATTGCGCGTGACTCGGCAGAGCCAAGTCACGAGGGGAGAGGCGAGGGGTCACGAGGCGGGAAAATAGGATTGGTCCACAATTCTTGCTAAAATGCAACTCAATAGTGCGTGTCCTTGAATTTGGTAAAAATCATGTCCGTTGCAACTCCTTACTCGAACGCGCCTGATGTCTCAACCGAAGATTATTTAGTCGTCGGTTTGGCAACTTGTTTTCTGAAGCAAGATGGGGAAGTCCATCAGGTCAAAATTGTAGAACCGATTCCTTCGGCAGCTTTAGAAGCGATTCTTAAGGGAATTCCTACCTCCTATGAAATGGCTTGTGCCACAACTCTGGGGACAGTTTTGGAGGGTGAACAGCCGAAACTGTTACCGGAATTTCCGGCGGATGCTCAATTCTGTGATGATTTTATAGAACGGGCGATTTCGACGGTTCGCACCTATCAACATCGTCCTGAAGCTCGGGAGGCGATCGCGATCGGGTCAACTTATAGCGAATTGAACTACTCGGTAGAGCGCAAGCGGGTTCTGAATTCCGATAATATTGTCCGTGCCGAGGATAATGTTAAGCAACATGAGTACACTCATAAGGTTTTGTAATTTGTCAGGATGGGGTGAGTTCGGCTTTAACCCGATGACTTACTACGCCTGAAACTATCAGAGATGAGGGATAAATAATTGTTGTATTGGTGATAATTTATCCCTCATTTTAATGTTAAAATTACATCAAATATTAAATTATAAATTTTTTCAATTAATTAGACCTCTTGCAAAAAAAAGGATT
>CAYUEH010000460.1:0-4872 GCA_964442465.1 uncultured Laspinema sp.
CTTCGGCCCGTTGTTCTAGCTGTTGTCGCTGGGCTTGTTCTTCGCGGATTAAATCTTCTACAACCGGCGGAAAAAGTAGCACATTTACCGGCAAAATAAAGTCAGTAAATAGCGGAGATTCAATTTCCTGCCCTGGTAAAAATTCCCGAGACTCATACCCGTTTTCATTATTCGGATTAAAGCAAATTATGACTTTGGATTTGTTCGGATCGATAATCCAATATTCGGGAATATTAACAAGGGCGTATTCTGCCCGTTTGAGGATATAATCCTCGCGCCACTTATCGCTCGTTACTTCCACAACCAGCCGGGGTTGTTCCTCAAAATCCAGTACCCCCGCACCTTTTCGGTTACAAACTCGTTCCCAAAGTTCGGCAGAACAAACCACGACATCGGGAATTCTGGAGGTTCGATCCTCAGTTCGCACCCCAGTTACACTCGTTGCCACTAAAGGCAGGTTGTGACTGACCAAATAACGCTGAAATTGGGCGGTTAAAAAATGGCAAATTCGGGTATGTAATCCGGTCGGTGTTGGCATTTCAATTAATTTCCCCCGGTATAGCTCATACATAACATCAGGTTTTCCCTGATAGTACAAATATTCTTCAAAAGTCAAAGTCGGGGTAGAAATCTCAGTTTTGAGTTGTGTCATATCCCGGTTCCCCATCAATATATTATTCCGATTATAACGCCAATTTCATCAGCCGTTTGTCATCATTCCCACCCCATCCCCCCCATCTCCCCCATCCCCCAAGGACAAATGACCAAGGACAAATGACCAAGGACCAAGGACCAAGGACCAAGGACCAATAACCCAAACAAGAAGGGGAGGCCCATAAAAGACCTCCCCCTCATGCAGAGATGAAGTAGAAACTAAGCTGCGATCGCCCAGTAAACCTTAGTAGGTTTCAACGTGCCAGCGATGTTCTTTTTTGAGTTGTTTTTGATAGTCTAACCAATCCACCCCTTGTTTAGAGGTAACCGCAGACATCCCCTCATCAATGCCGCCTTCCATACCTTTCAAACCGCAAATGTAGGTATGAGCATTCGGTTTTTGCAGCAGGTTCCAGATTTCTTCGGCGTTTTCCGCAATCCGGTCTTGGATGTACATCTTACCGCCTTGAGCATTCTGTTGTTCACGGCTGATGGCATAGGTCAAGCGGAAGTTATCCGGGAACTCAGCTTGTAACTTTTCTAACTCTTCTTTGTACAGAATGTTGGCACTGTAGGGAATACCGAAGAACAACCAAGCCAAACCTTTGAACTTGTAGTCTTCATGTTGTTCCTTGAACATCCGCCATAAGAAAGCCCGGAAGGGAGCAATCCCGGTCCCGGTTGCCATCATAATGACGGTAGCTTCTTCATCGTCAGGGAGCAACATTTCCTTCCCAACTGGACCCGTGATGGCGACATCATCTCCGGGGTTCAAATGGCAGAGGAAAGACGAGCAAACCCCTTTAATGGTTTCGTTGGTTTCTGGATGCTGATAGACTAATTCACGGACGCACAGAGAGACGGTTTTGTCATCAAGATGGTCGCCATGACGAGTCGAAGCGATCGAGTACAAACGCAGTTTATGAGGTTTGCCTTTTTGGTCTTCTCCCGGAGGAATAATCCCGATACTTTGACCTTCTAAATAGCGCAGGTCCCCTGCAGAAAGGTCGAAGGTCAAGTGTTGAACGATCCCACTGCCACCTTCTCTGACGAGGGGTTCATTGCTGAGGCACTTACCAATATAGGGATTTTTGGGCTTGTAGATATTAACAGGAATATCGTCGGTTTTGGCCTTTTTCGCCTTGGTTTCAGTCATTGGCTTGCTGGGTTGAGCTTCCGTATGGGGCTGCTCTTGACTGACAGAGGGAGTGCTGTGACCATTGCTCGTCCCTTCTTCGCCCAAAGGACGAATGCTGACAATTTGTCCACCCATCCGCGTGATCCGACGCATTTCTTGGTTCATGCGGTTGTACGGTACCGTAATAAAGGTACTGCCACTGCGACGAATTGGGTTACTGGTCGAATCACTCTCGTCAGTTTGGCGCAGACCCACTACTTCATATACGAAAAAGCGGTTACCAGATTCTGTATTCACTGTAACGCCTGCTGCGCTGGGATTGTACATAATGTTAATGGCTCCAAATCAAACAACTGTTTTCCGGCAAAGGGTTGAGAGGTTCGGTGCGGCTGACTCTGAAAGCCAGTTGCAGATCCTAGAAATCTGCGATCGCCCTCTCTTTTTCCGTTGTCCGGTGATAATTATCCCTTGATCCTGGCGATGAAGGGATCTTTAAAAAGACTATTACTAGATTACAGCCCGATGTCCCCGTCCTGACCTTGTGCCGAAGAAAGCCCGGTTTCATGCGGCAATCGAGGGAACTGAACCGGGGGCTCAGGGGCGGTCCGCCCTTCCAGGGGATCACGCCTATGCCCCATGCCCCTGAATGCCCCTAGCCTGAAGGGAGGAACATCAAGGGGCGGGATCCCGGGACAGTGAACTCAGGAGCATCAAGAGGCTAAAACTCGGACAAAAAAACTTTTGACAATTCGCCAAAAGCATGAGATATAAGGCTTATGGCGGATTATGATCCCCGATCGCACCCGGTTCCAGGCCAGGAGGATTTACTCAATTGAGTAAAGTTACACGCTATATGTCAAGATAGAATCAATTTTATTGTCTTTTAATACGCAATAAACCGTAGCATAGGTACAAAGAGCAAGATCGATAGAGGGAATCTATGACCAGTAAGCCGGAAAGCGTGGTTCTAATTGGTGTTGCCGGAGACTCCGGATGCGGCAAATCGACATTCCTGCACCGACTAAAAGACCTATTTGGAGAAGAACTGATGACGGTCATCTGCTTGGATGACTATCACAGTTTAGACCGCAAACAGCGGAAAGAGCATGGGGTCACAGCGCTTGACCCGAGAGCGAATAACTTTGATTTGATGTATGAACAAGTAAAAGCGCTAAAAAACGGGCAGGCGGTTGACAAGCCCATCTATAACCACGAAACTGGCATGATCGATCCACCTGAACGGGTGGAACCGAATCACATTATCGTGATTGAGGGCCTGCATCCCATTTATGATGAGCGGGTTCGCTCCCTGCTCGATTTCAGCGTCTACCTCGATATCAGTGATGAGGTGAAAATTGCCTGGAAAATTCAACGGGATATGGCAGAACGCGGTCACCGTTATGAAGATGTTTTAGCATCGATTAACTCCCGTCGTCCTGACTTTAGCGCCTACATTGAACCGCAAAAAGCTCATGCTGATGTGGTCATCCGGGTGTTACCGACTGAGTTAATCCCTGATGACAAAGAGCGGAAGGTTCTGCGGGTGCAGATGATTCAACGGTACGGGGTTCATGATATGGATCCGGTGTATCTGTTTGATGAGGGTTCGACGATTAAGTGGACGCCTTGTGGACGCAAACTCACCTGTTCCTACCCAGGGATCAAAATGGCCTACGGACCGGATGCCTTTGAAGGTCATGAAGTCTCGATTTTGGAAGTAGACGGTCAGTTCGAGAATTTAGAGGAGATGATCTACATCGAAAGTCACCTCAGTAACACCTCTACCAAGTTTTACGGTGAGTTGACCGAACTGTTGCTCCAGCACCCCACCTATCCGGGTTCTAACAATGGCACCGGTTTGTTCCAAGTCCTCACGGGTCTGAAGATGCGCGCCGCTTACGAGCGTTTGACTTCCCAGGAAGCAAAAATAGCAGCGAAGGTGTAAGAGTTGCTAGTTTGAAATTCCAGCCCATCACTCGACGCGAGCAGCTAATCCTAGCTTCTCGCGTTTTTTTGGGGGCTTAATAGGGCGGCAGTAAGCGCCGAAATCCGTAGGGTTGATTCGCGAATCAACCCTACAAATAGGGGTTGATGCGTCAGTCCTGAGTTCAAGGGGACTTATTGCGATCGCCGATATTCCACCCTTAGTTGTTTTATTGTATTATCTTGGTCAAAAAATTCGTGCCGTTCTATTTCTGTGAGTCCCCAGTTCTCAAATTCGGCGAGGTCCCGGTCCGATAGGGGCCAAGGGGGACCCTCGGGTTCGCTGTCGTTGTCGCGATGGCGGGTAATAATCAGCAGGGTTCCTCCGGGGGCCAGTAACGCGGCGATCGCCTCGATGACTTGCGATCGCACCTCCAGGGGTAACGCTTGAATATTCCGACAGTCTTCCACTAAATCAAACCGTCCCCGCCATGCTGGGTCTAAATTAAAGAAGTCCCCCACACAGTAATTCACCGAGGAATCGGGAAATCGTTGACGACACCAGGCGATCGCCGTGGGGGAAATATCAAAGGCAGTCACCTCAAATCCTCGGGCGGCTAAGGTTTCCGCATCATCCCCCAATCCACATCCGGTGACTAAGGCAGAACGACCCTCTGGGGAAATGGGGCGATCGCTCAACCAACTTTCCAGGACCGGATGGGGGGTCAATTTTGCCCAAGGCACTTGTCCCGCATCCCCTTGAGCTTCGGCATATAAAATATCAAACCATGCCGAGGGGTCCGATTGCGCTAGGGATTGATTTGCTAATTTTTGGACTTTTTCGCGCAGGGTCTGAGGTTGTTGTTCAAACATGAGGCTGGTTTTTTCAGAATGAATTGAGGAGGCACTCTCGGGCGACTCCTCAGAAGGCACTTTAAGTTTATTATTCCTTAACGGAGGATAGGGAAGATGTTCGTAGTAACGACTTTAGTCGTTACCGCGTTACTTGGCGGATGCCAAGTAACGCTCCCCTGTCCGAATCCTCCAACTTTGAAACAGGTGCTTGAACCCCTCAGAGTGAGTGTCACCGCTTCAGGTAGGAAACGACTGAAGTCGTTACTACGAACGAAGAGAAGAACGACTGAAGTCGTTACTAC
>CAYUEH010000461.1:0-4867 GCA_964442465.1 uncultured Laspinema sp.
CCTGTCCAAGAAATAACGATTTTTCGTCATTAAATTTACCACCTTGACAGGGCTACTCCTTGAACGCTGACTTGGGCTAACCGTCTGGCGATCGGATAACGACTGAAGTCGTTACTACGAACTTAAGAAGATAACGACTGAAGTCGTTACTACAAACTTCAGAAGATAACGGCTGAAGTTGTTACTACGAACTTCAGAAGATAACGACTGAAGTCGTTACTACGAACGGGGGGTTTCTTTTATAGGGTTTTAACGTAGGATAGCCAACTTTGGACGGGATGGAAGCCCATTGCGTCATACAATCGGGTTGCACCTGTGGCACTATCGGCATCGACCCCGAGTTTGATGCTGGTTGCACCGGCAGCGTAAAGTCGTTGCATCGCGGCGATGAGCATGGAACGTCCTAATCCCATCCTGCGGAAGCCCCGGCGGGTTCCTAACCAGCTAATCCAGCCGGTTTTGCTGGAGTGAGGTAAGGTGGTTTGGAGGGAACTTTGGCAGAGGGCGGCAAAGGTGCCATCGGGGGCGACTGCCACTAAATCAAATTCCGGTTGATAGTTCGGATCCTGTTGCCAATTCTGAAAACTACTGAGGGTTAAATCGTGGTGATCCCAGTGGTCAATAAAGGATTCGTTATATAAGTCTACCCAGGCTTGATTATCTCTGGGGGCCTCTACCGATCGCACCGTAAATCCCGAGGGAAACTCTGGGGTAGGTAGGGCTTCTAGGTCGGATTTAACCAGGGTCAAAAAGGTTCGTTCTCGGCTAAAATCATGCCGTTCTAGGGTGGAAATTCTAATTAAGGCTTCGGCGCGAGTTTTGGTATGTAAGTGGATACTCAGTCTACTCTGGTTGCCAATCTCTCGCAGGCGATTTTCTGCCCAATCTAAAATCTCGGTTTCTAAAGGAATAATGCCATCGGTAAAGCTATTTTCCAAGGCATCTTTGGGGTCAACGTAGAACCACAAATATCCATCGAGTCGTTTGTCGGGTTCCGGTATCCAAAGTTGTCCAAACCCTCGCAGGTGACCGTTTGAGTCTTTCCATAACCGCCGGGACCTGACCGATGAGGTGGTGACGATCCATTTGAGATCGGCGATTGATTTATCTTCGTCTAGTAACCCATCGACTTCACAGGTTTTAACTAGATCGGCAATCTGTTGTAAGTCTGTTTCGCCCGCTACGGGGCATCTACTGATGATACTCATAAAAAAAGCAAGAAATTGGAAAAAAAGGACAGGACCAACGCGATCGCGTTGGTTGATATAGGTTGAAATGGAAACAGGAGATCGATTCGGTATAGTTCCGAGGCTGTCGGGACAGAGTTGAGAAACTCAGTTTCAAAAGCCCAATCTCTGCAACGTCCTCACCCTGTGGAGGGAAGACAAGTCAGTATGCATCAAGGAAACATCCGGACTGGACATCCGGAAATCGGGCCTCTTGAGCCTATCTCCTCAATTTTTTGTATAAAAATCAAGCAAGATTGAACGGCGATCGCATCGAAGCCATCAGCGATGACAACCGCCCGATCTCCCAAGGCGATCGCCTGATGCGATTTGTTTCATTGATGCTTTTTTTTTGAGACTCAAACGCTAAGTATGAGGCAGTCTCATACAAATTCCATCCTTTCTATGACTGGGTTTGATTGCGGCAGCAAACTCGATCCAAGTCGAACAATTCTGTTCCCTTGCATCCGTAGAGTGACCGAGTTTCCGGGTCTTGACTTATCGATTCGTTATGGTTTGGTTATATCCAATTAAAGTTATCCACCCCCAGCTTTAGGTTTGGTAAGTCTATTTAGATTATACACCACAACTTGGACAATTTGGGAAAAAATTTATAAATCCAGGGGCAATCCCGAGGCTGAAACCGGCTTGGGAAATAGATAAAACCGCCTTTTGAAAATTGCAAAAGTTCAAATTTGCACCCCTAAAAAATCCTGGGTTATTAATTCTTTATTCTTTATTTTACATCAGTTATAAGCCAGAGAATACCAAGGGATGCCCCGTCTATCCCCCTCCCGAGCATAGAGATTCCCAGCTAAATAAGATAAGATAACGAAGCTAGAGAAAGGGCGAGGGGAAACTCCGGTGAAAATCCGAGGCTGTGCGGCAACTGTCAGCGATTAGTGGTCTGGGGTCCCCAGGGTGTTTTCACCCCAGGGACTCAGAAGCGATCGCAAGCCAGAACGCCCTCGCCGGTTATTTGCTCAATCGATTTCCTGCCTCGCACGGGACAAGGAGCCTGTATTTTAATGACGAACGTCAAAACATCCGATCTGATCGAAATTACATCACCCACTTCCGAGTTACAGTCTGTGGAATTGCCACCTTTACCGATACAGCGTCCTTTATTACTGGTCGGTCACGGCACCCGAGACGAACGGGGACGGCAAAGTTTCCTGGATTTTGCAGCAGCCTATACAGCCTTAGACTCGTCGCGGCTGGTTGTGCCTTGTTTCCTGGAACTGACTGGCCCTACGATTCAGGAGGGAGTAGATCGGTGTGTGGACCTGGGATATTCTGAATTTTCCGTGTTGCCAGTGCTGCTGTTTGCCGCCCGCCACAATAAGTTTGATATTACCAATGAATTGGACCGGGCCCGGGAACGGCATCCCCATCTCAAGTTTTATTACGGACGGCATTTTGGGATCGCGCCGGGAATTGTGGAGTTGTGGCGATCGCGCCTCGCGCAACTGGACCAACCGGAACACAATCCCCATCAAATTGAGCGATCGGACACGGTATTACTCTTCGTCGGACGGGGTTCCAGTGACCCGGATGCCAACAGCGATGTCTATAAAATCGCCCGAATTTTGTGGGAAGGCAGCGGTTATAAAACCGTGGAAGTCTGTTTTATTGGCATTACCCATCCCCGGTTAGAAGAAGGATTCGATCGCGCTCGACTCTTCCAACCCAAACGGATTATTGTGGTTCCTTATTTCCTGTTTACCGGCGTTTTAGTCCAGAAAATTTTCAATATCACCGCCGCGCAACAAGAACAATGGACGGACCTTTCCATTACCGCCCTCCCCGAAATGGGAATTAATCGAGAATTGCTGACCCTCCTGCGCGATCGCGAGATTGAAACCCATCTGGGACAGGTGCAAATGAACTGTGAAATGTGCAAATTCCGATTAATGGCCAAGTCAGAGGGTCATGCTCACGGCCATAATCACGGTCATAATCATGGTCATGATCACGGTCACGATCATGGTCATGGTCATGGTCACGGTCATGGTCATGATCACGGTCATGGTCACGATAATCCCGACCCCTATGCCAATGTTGATGCCTACCATCAACGGATTTGGCAAACGCCCTAATTCTGAAGGAATAGCGGACAATTAAGGAGTGGGAGCATCTTGCTCCCTACTACTGATAAAGAGCAAGATGCTCCCACTCCTTAATAGAATGGTTCAATTCCTTCAAGAGGGACTCTATCCGGTTTCTCCATCCGGTAAGGGTGTGGAAATCCTTAAGATTTCACCGCTTTGACTAACAACTTAGTCAAGACCGTAAGCTGTTTTTTATCAAAGGTTTCGATCAGTTTCTTCGCCGCTGCTTGCGGGTCTGCGTTAATAATAAACTCCTGGTCTTTGAGGGTGATGCCCCCTTGAGTTGGGGACTGACCCGCCAATTCCAATAATAATGAACTCGGAGGCATCGTATCCGGTTTGCCAACCGCGATAAAATCGCTGGCATATTTGAGTTCTTTAATCGTCACAGGTGCGATTAAGTCATAGCTGTTTTGGGGATTGGCGATCGCCCCGGCAGCCGTTTTCACCAAAGTTTGCCAATTCTGCATCTGAGGACTCATTTCAGCCAGTTGATTGCACAAGGTCCCGATTCGTTTGCGGTTTTCTGCATCAGGCTTTTGTTTGAATAGCATCAACATTTGTCGCAACAGATTGATCACTTCGTTGGCAATCTCTAACCCAACGTCACGACTGGCTTGCTGTACCTCCGCTTCACCCCCGCCATTGACGAGGGCATCCAGATATTTTTTCAGTTGCTCAAACACAGGCAGGGACTCTTGGACAATTTCTGCCCCGTCTTCTTCTCTCAACCCAAAAGGCCCTTGAAGGCGTTCCAGTAATTTTTGCAGGGTGTCATACCCTTTTAAAAATAAAGTTTCCAACTTTTGGTCAACGGGAACGGGGTTCTCTTTCAGAATCTTAAAACAATCCTCTAAGCTGTGGGCTGTCTTTTGGATACTCCCAAAGCCCAACATCGCGGCCCCCCCTTTGACCGAGTGTGCGGCGCGAAACAGTTCATTCAATTGTTCTTGATCATTCATGGTGGACTGTAACTCTAACAGTCCTTTTTCGATGGTTTCGAGGTGTTCCCGAGCTTCCTCGATGAAATACCCGATGATCTGTTGTTGCTTATCCGGATCCACAGCAGACTCCCTCTAATTAAAAATTCTCTCCCTCTCAGTTTTAACTGAGATCTGACACCCCTTGCATGAACCCTGAAGGGTTGAGCAGGGGTGGTGAAGCCAGATTGGTTGGAAACCCCCCTATCCCCGAGGATTTGCGATCGCATCTTGAATCCCAGATAGGGTTCAGTGCTCCCGTTTTGAGTTCCCCTCCCTCACGGTCCTGAGTTGATGTCGTTTGACATCGGGGACTTCCTGGAGGACCACTGCAATCGGCTCAAGTCGTCCCACGGTGGTGTAATGACCGACTCCTCTAATTGGAGTTGGCTGAAAAAGTTATCAAAAGTAGGGGGTGGGCAATAGGGTATTTCCATAAATAAAGTGGGGCATTAGAAGTTTTGCAGAATTATTCAAGCCCCCCGTGAATCAAAGATTTATTCCTCTGGCTTCCCCCGTTAAATAAACATTTATTCCTCTGGCTTCCCCC
>CAYUEH010000462.1:0-4863 GCA_964442465.1 uncultured Laspinema sp.
CGGTTGCCGAATGGTGCAGTGCGATCGCCTGATGTCAGTTGGCTCAAACTAGAACGATGGCAAGCATTAACTCCAGAACAACGCCAGAAATTTTTACCCTTATGTCCCGATTTCGCCATCGAATTAGTCTCGGAAACCGATGAGATTCAAACCACCCGTTCCAAAATGCAGGAATACCTCACCAACGGATTGCGCTTAGGGTGGTTAATCGACCCCGAAACTAAAACCGTCGAGATTTATCGTCAAAATCGCCCAGTAGAAGTTTTGCAGTCTCCTTCAACCCTATCCGGAGAAAAAGTATTACCGAATTTTATCCTAAATTTACAACCGATTTGGTAACCGTTAATCTATAAAAAAACAATAGGAAAAAGTTTAGGGGGAAGGATGGAAGTTACTTTAAATCTACAACCCGCGCTAAAAATGACCGTAGAACAGTTTGCAGAATTAGCGCAAATCAATCAAAACTTACAGCTAGAATTAACTGCAACTGGAGCATTAATCCTTATGCCACCCACTGGAGGAGAAACAGGCGATCGCAACTTTGAATTAAGCGGCCAATTGTGGGATTGGAACCGCAAAAACCGCCTGGGGAAAGCCTTTGATTCCTCCACCGGGTTTCGGTTGCCGAATGGTGCAGTGCGATCGCCTGATGTCAGTTGGCTCAAACTAGAACGATGGCAAGCATTAACTCCAGAACAACGCCAGAAATTTTTACCCTTATGTCCCGATTTCGCCATCGAATTAGTCTCGGAAACCGATGAGATTCAAACCACCCGTTCCAAAATGCAGGAATACCTCACCAACGGATTGCGCTTAGGGTGGTTAATCGACCCCGAAACCCAAACCGTCGAGATTTATCGTCAAACTCAAAAAGTAGAAGTTTTGCAGTCTCCCTCAACTTTATCCGGAGAAGAAGTATTACCGGATTTTATCCTAACCTTACAACCGATTTGGTAAACTGGAAGTCATAAAGAGTTAAAAACCATCAAAATCTAGGAGGATATCATGATTGCCAATCCAGAGCAAAATTATATGAGTCCCGAGGAATATTTAGAATGGGAGGAAAAACAACCCCTCAAACATGAATATATCAATGGCGAAATTCTTGCCATGACTGGAGGAACAATTGCTCATAATGAAATAGCCGTTAATTTAACCACAGCACTCAAAAATCACCTTCGAGGAAAAGGCTGCAAAGTGTTAATGGCCGATTCCAAACTCGGGGTTTCTGAATCTGGCCCTTTTTACTATCCCGATGTCATGGTTACCTGCAATGAACAGGATAAACTTGCCAAAAATGTGATTAACTTCCCTTGTTTAATTGCCGAGGTTCTCTCTCCAGGAACCGAGGGATTTGACCGAGGCCAAAAATTTCAAAACTATCGGCAAATTTCCAGCTTACGCGAGTATCTGCTAGTCAGTACAGACCAAAAGATGGTTGAGTGTTTCCAATTGAATGAAAAAGGGTTATGGGAACTCTCCACTTATGGAGAAGGGGATGAGATAGAACTGGCAAGTATAGATCTTCGTGTTCCCGTAGACTTGATTTATGAAGAGGTTGTCTTCAGTGAAAACTAACCCGATTCAACTCATAATTTAAAAATATCGGCTTTAAAATCAAATATCAAAACCTAGGAGAATATCATGATTGCCAATCCTGAGCGAAATTACATGACTCCCGAGGAATACTTAGAATGGGAGGAAAACCAACCCCTCAAACATGAATATATGAATGGCGAAGTCATTGCCATGACTGGGGGAACAATTGCTCATGCACTGGTAGCTAGTAATTTATTTTATCAGTTAAAAACTCATTTGAGAGGGAAATCTTGTCGTCCGTTTATTTTTGATGCCAAGGTTGGGGTTTCTGAGTCGGGTCCATTCCACTATCCCGATGTCATGGTTACCTGTAATGAACAGGATAAACTTGCCAAAACTATGATTAACTTCCCTTTTTTAATTGCCGAGGTCCTCTCTCTAGGAACCGAGGGATTTGACCGAGGCCAAAAATTTCAAAACTATCGGCAGATTTCAACCTTACGCGAGTATCTCTTGGTGAGCGCAAACCAAAAGATGGTCGATTGTTTCCGATTGAATGAAAAAGGGTTATGGGAACTCTCGACTTATGGAGAAGGAGATGAGATAGAACTGACAAGTGTAGAGTTTCGGGTTCCCCTAGACTTGATTTATGAAGATGTCGTCTTCAGTGAAAACTAACCCCTACTCGGAAATTCAAAACATCGGCCTTGATAGGGTGTTTATGATAAACTATCCAAATAACCGCCTATCTCCACCCTGACCCCATTCAAGCCTTTTTAAACCCCGAAAACTGCGTCCTGCCGGTCTTGATAATAACGAGGTGACTCATGAAATGCCTACAGATTTGGAAAACTTGCAGTGTCGTTTTATCCGGATTCAGTATTCTGCTTGCTACTCCCGTTCTGGCTGAAATTGTTAACCTGAATTTGCTGCATCTCAATGACATCAATGAAATTACCCCACCTCAGAATGAAAATGCTCGGGGGGGATTGGCGCGAGTGGCGACATTGAGACAACAATTACTGAGGGAAAACCCTCATACTTTTACCCTGTTGGCGGGAGATTTATTGAGTCCTTCTGGACTGGGAAATGCTCAAATCGAGGGAGAGGCGATCGCCGGTCAGCAAATGGTCGCCGTGATGAATACCCTCGGACTCGACTATGCCACCTTTGGCAATCACGAATTTGACCTCAGAAAAGAGCAATTTTATGCGCGCTTGCAAGAGTCTAATTTCCAGTGGGTTTCCACCAACGTTTCCACTGAATCTGGAGAACCCTTTGAGCAAGTTCCTCGGTCTATCATCTTTGAAATACCAGGCGAACAAGGTGCAGTAGTTAGAGTGGGATTAATCGGGTTAACCCTGGATTTAAACCGCAGAAATTATGTAACCTATACAGACCCAATCGAAGCCGCTAAAACTCAAGTTCAGCAACTGCAAGGCCAAGTCGATATTCTGGTGGCCCTCACCCATCTTTCCCTAGCACAGGATAAACAATTAGCCGAATCTATCCCAGAAATTGACTTAATTCTCGGAGGTCATGAACATGAAAATATTCAGGTTTGGCGCGGTCCTAATCTCACCCCCATTTTTAAGTCTGATGCCAATGCTAGAACGGTATATGTCCACCGTTTAAGCTATGATACGACCACGCAACAGATCAATATTATTTCAGAATTAGTTCCCATTACTCAAGCCATTCCTGAAGATTTTACCGTCAGAGAAACCATTAATGAATGGCTAGAAAAAGGATATCAAGCCTTTCGAGACAATGGATTTAATCCCGCTCAAGTGATTGCCACCCTCACCGAATCCCTGGATGGATTAGATAGTCGGATTCGCCATCAACCCACGAATTTAACCACATTACTCACTCAATTTCTGTTGAATGAAGTAGAGAATGCTGATCTAGCGATTTTGAATAGTGGCGCAATTCGGATTGATGATGTGATTGAACCGGGTCCAATTACCCAATATGATATCCTCAGACTTTTGCCCTTTCCGGGTCTGGTGATGGCAGTTGAGATGAAAGGAAGTCTGCTAGAACAAGTTTTGAATCAAGGAACAGAAAATAAAGGGACGGGAGGTTATTTGCAAACGGCGAATGTTAGGCGGGATATTCACAATAATTGGATGATTGGCGATCGCCCCTTAGACCCGAATCAAACTTACACCGTTGTTCTCCCTCAATTTTTAGTCCAAGGCAGAGAACAAAACTTAGATTTTTTAACCTGTGAACACCGAGATATTCACTGTGGAGAAGCACTCAGAGATATCCGGTTGATTGTGATTGACCAATGGAAAACCCGGTTTTCAGTGCTTCCGGTTCGCTCCTTTTTTACCCTACTCCCTCAGATGGAAAACCACAAGAGAACGATTACCAGAAGGGGAAGGGAGTTGCTCCTCAACATCTCCCAATTTCGTATATAGCGGTTCTCATTTCCATAACGTACAGATCTCACACCAAACCCCTCTCCCAGAACGAACGAGGGGTTTTAAAACGTACCTCATGAGTCCGGGAACCGCTATAAATCTTTAAGGAATAGACCTCTTAAAAGTTGGTGGTGAACCGGAGAAAGTTTGGTAATGTGGCGATTACGTCTCACGGCTACTTGAACCGAAACCAGAGTAATTTCTGTAGAAGCTGCCAACAAGAGTTCTGAAGTAGGTCACGCAGTTTTCCGTACTTTAATTTGAACTAAAGGGAGGTCGATGATCTTTACTATACCCGTAAGGTTTCTACCCGATTTTATAACCAAGACTGAGCGTGGCTTAATCGATGGTCTGCTGGTGATAAAATGTAACTCAACCATACCACCGCTACCCATCCCAGGCTTATTCCCTGCCAATTTCCATGAGTAATCAAGTGTTTTTCCAGTAGCTTTTGGATTCCCATCCCCCCCTCAATCGCTAGTAATACAGGTATGTTATCTATTCTGTCTGTGTTGAATTCTTCATTGTTGTTCATCCCTATCTCCTGCCTATACTACAAAGGGTTGAGCTACAACAACCTGGATCTTGACTGGTCCTGATGTTAAGCTAATCCTCTAGTGTACACTAAAAGCCGGTCAACTAAATATGGAGCTTTCTTAAAAACTCTTTCTCCCTTTAACTCCCCTACCATTTTTGTTTAAAAAAACGCTCTCTTGTTTTCTAGTCCAGAGGAGAGGATTGACTTGCCATTTTTTGGACTTTTTAAAAAATGAGCGAACCGTAAGCATTTCAAATAATTGGGTCTCAAATACTCAGGAATTTGGGGTATCAACCCCGGTTGCTTTTCATTTTTAGCTGGGGGGTAATTCCAACTTTAATTTATGTTTAAAAC
>CAYUEH010000463.1:0-4856 GCA_964442465.1 uncultured Laspinema sp.
AGAGTTGCGGGTCAATTAAGTAGGCCGGAGGTGCAACGGTGGTGAGCAGTTTTAAGGCGATTTTGGTCTCGGGTCGAGTTGTGGGAGGTTCATCGATTAACCGGGCAATTTCTTTCCCCTCCCATTTGGCTTTGGCGGCAGCAAATTCGGCCCCGATCGCCCCTTGCAAATCGGTTTCAGGTAACTCGATTCCCAGAAGTGCCAGGGCTTTGCGTCCGGTTTTCACCCCTTGGCTGTATTCACCGCGTAAGACATATTGAATTAACAGAAGATTATTAACTTCCGCCTTTTCTAAAACCGATTTGGTCCGGTTGAGGGTTTCCTTGATAAAGGTTTCCGATTCTTCAAAGTTGCCATTCAGATACTCAACCAGTGAGCGTTGTTTGTAGAGTTCCAAGGCTAATTCATAATCGCGGTCCCAAATGGTATCGGTGAGACGGTCCATCCCGGCTTTTAAATATTGCTGGGCTGCGACATAAGCGGTGGCATTTTTAGCTTTTTTGGCAGCTTCTAAATTTAAAGTCGCCAATTCGATGATTTCTGCTTCTTCGTCAATCAGCGATCGGCCTACATTCAAATGATCTACCAGTTCAAAGATTTTATCCGCCCAATATTCTTCGGGGGTACTGGCGACTAACATCCGGCCAATTTGCAGGTGAACTGCCTTTTTTTGCGAGTCTTCAATTAAAGCATAAGCTGCCTGCTGTACTCGGTCATGTAAAAACTTGTAACTGAGAATTAATAGGGGATTAATCGAACTGGGGTCGGTGACTTCTTCCGGGGTAATGGGCAGGATTAATCCCTCGGCGATCGCCGGGGACATATCGGAAAAGGTCCCAAAGGATTCCTTGGCATAAATTAAGGACAGGGTATTTAAGTCAAATTGGTTGCCCAAACAGGACCCTAGACGGAGCACTTCCTGGGTTGCTTCTGGCAACTTCCGCAATTTGCTGACCATCAATTCGACTACATTATCTGTAATCCCTACGGCCTTAATTTGCTCAATATCCCATTGCCATCCGCCAATTTGGTTCGTCCCGGCATTGGGATTAAAAGTAAGCAGGTTCTCTTGATACAGGGTCTTTAAAAATTGATTGACAAAGAAGGGATTCCCTTGGGTTTTCTGCACCACTAATTCGGCCAAGGGTTGTACCGTGGTCCGGTCCTGATGCAACGTCTCACTAATCAGTTGGGTGATTTGCTCAATCCCCAACGGTGTTAAGGTCATTTGATTAATCGTCGCCCCTTGTTTGCGCAATCCATCTAAGGTAAGGGTCAACGGATGAGTGGGGTTGACTTCATTATCCCGATAAGCCCCAATGGGAAATAGATATCGGGTCTGTTCATCGGTCATCATTAATTCCAGTAACTTCAGGGTGGCAGAATCTGCCCACTGCAAGTCATCGAGGAAAATGACTAAGGGATTTTGGGGGGTGCAAAAGACGCGAATAAAGTTTTGAAAAACTAAATTAAATCGGTTTTGAGATTCACTCGGGCCGAGTTGAGTGACTGAATTCTGAGGACCAATAATTAGCTCAACTTCTGGAATAACATCAATAATAATTTGCCCATTAGAACCCAGAGCAGTTAAGAGTTTATTTTTCCAAATTTCAAGCTGCTTTTCACTTCCTGTCAAAAGTTGTTCGACTAAATCAGAAAAAGCGCTGACAATGGCTGAGTAGGGAACATATCGCTGGAATTGGTCAAATTTTCCGGAAATAAAATAGCCTTTTTTCTGATTAATTTTATGTTTAATTTCATCGACTAACGCCGATTTGCCAATTCCGGAATATCCGCCGACTAAAATCATTTCCGTATGGCCGCCCATGACGCGCTCGAAGGCGTTCATAAATCGTTCGATTTCCGATTGTCTCCCATACAATTTTTGGGGGATTTGGAATTTATCGGACATATCCATCCGTCCCAGAGGGAACTCGGAAATGGTCCCGGTGGTTCTGAGTTGGCTGAGACATTCCTCTAAATCGGCTTTTAACCCCCAGGCGCTTTGATAACGGTCTTCGGGACTTTTGGCTAGGAGTTTGAGGATGATGTCCGAGAGGGCTTTGGGAACTTCTGGGTTATGGTGATGGGGAGGAACGGGTTCGATCGCAATGTGACAATGGACTAATTCGATCGCATCCGTAGTTTCAAACGGTAGGCGATCGCTCAAAAGTTCATACAGCGTCACCCCCAGAGAATAAAAATCACTGCGGCGATCGGGCGATCGGTTCATTCTGCCGGTTTGTTCCGGGGACATATAAGCCAGAGTCCCCTCTAAAGCATCGGACTGATCCACCGTGGACTCTTCTCGGGACAACACCTTAGAGATACTAAAGTCAATGACCTTGAGTTGTCCCGTCACCGGGTTAAAGGCGATATTGGCCGGATTAATATCTTTGTGAATAATATTAGCGGAGTGCAGTTCCGCCAAACTTTCGGCTATTTTAATAGCAAGATTGAGAAATCCCAGGAGAGTAAATTTTTGGGAGGTGATTAACTGCCTTAAGGATTCTCCCCCAAAATCCTCTAGGCTCATCATTAAGGTATTTTGATATTTGTCCAGGCTATAGGCTTTAATAACCCCATTTAAATTAAAAGACCGAATTAATTCATATTCTTTTTGATAACTCGCCAGTTCTTGATCCGTGGGATAGTCTTTATGGAGAACTTTCAGGATAACGGGTTGTCCATCGAACTCTCGGCGTCCTCGATAGACCAGGGTATTGGAACTTTCATAAATTTTGGCAAGAATTTGATAGCCTGGAACCGATAGCATCATTCAGTTCTCCCGATTAAGGTGCTGCTTCCCTATTATATGCTTAGTAATCGCCAAACTCTCAAATTGTCCCATCCCCGTGGGGTTAGATCCAAGACCGGGTTGTAAATCACGTCAGATTGATCGGTTATTGCTTTTACCCAGGGTGATCTGGCTGAGACACCGTAACGCTGATGCTATGGAATAACCCCATCAACCTATTGTTTTGGACCCCTCCCACCCGAGGGTTGGAAATGAGCCAGTCTGAGAGTCTGTATCCTTAACTAGGGCTGTATCCAACCCAAGGCCAAAGCCACTAAAATGACACAGCCAAAGGCGATGCGATACCAGATAAAAACCCAGGTACTCTGGGTTTTTAAGAAATTAATCAGCCAAGCGATGGAGAGATAAGAAAAGAGGGCAGATGAAATCAATCCTCCCACCAGAGGGACCATGCCGATGCTGTCCAAATTTGAAGTCAGCAGGTCCTTGAGTTCGACTAATCCAGCTAAGGTAATGGCCGGAATACCCAACAAAAAGGAAAACCGGGCGGCAGTGGTGCGATCTAACCCCATGAATAATCCGGCAGTAATGGTAGAACCGGACCGAGAGAACCCTGGAACCAAGGCCAGGACCTCGGCGAGTCCCATTAATAGTCCATCTTTAAGGGTTAGTTGCCCAAAGTTGCGTTTTCGCGCCCCAAACCGTTCAGCAATCCCGAGCAAGATTGCCATTAAGATCGAGACAACGGCGATCACAGTGATAGTCCGCAGATTTTCGTCGTAAAACTCCGGAATCAAATATTTGATAATTAACCCAAATACAATAATTGGCAGGGATCCGACGAGAATGCCTAGGACAATCCGAAAGTCCTGGTCATCATATTCACGCCGCACCAGGGCCCGCACTGCTCCATTGCCTAGGGTACTCAAATCGGTCCAAAAATACCAGAGCACGGACCCGATGCTACCCAGTTGCAGGACAGCACTGAAGGCAACCCCGGGATCTCCCCAGCCCAGGGCCACGGGGACGACTTGTAAATGGGCGGTACTGCTAATCGGGATAAATTCGGTCATTCCCTGGACGAACCCGAGGACGATCGCCTGAAATAAATTGATCTGGGTTTCCGGTTGGGTCATCTCCATGATGTCGGAGGCGGTTTCCGTCGCGGCCAAGATTTGCGGATTCGATGTCAACCTAGCTAGGGAAGTGGTGATGTCGGTAACGCGACTGGATCCTAGTAATTCCCTGCTGAGTGCTTTGCCTGTGGTGGCGATCGCCATGCCGATGGCCCCAAAACTCCCTAGGGTGAAAAACTGATTGCGTGATAGTCCCATGAATTTTCCCGATGTGATCTCTGTCTAAATCTAAACTTGACCTTCATAGTGGATGGATTTATTCCAGGAGAAGTTCTTAATCTTCTTTTTTGCCAGATTCCTGGAGTGGAGATGAGAGTGGAGCAACGGTCCCACAGGCTTTTTTCCCATCCGGGAGTGCCTCAGAGCAGAACAAACGCATTATATTCTCAATTGTTGATTTAAGATGTAGCCACAAGTTAGAGCGTAAAATTTTGCATTGATTCTATAAAATTCGGGGTCATTCCTCACCGATGGCCCCGGTTTATCCTGTTCTTTTCCCCGGAATTTTAACAATCGGTTAAAATTTAGGTAGGAAATCCCCTAGGGGGGGATATTTCTTGTGATATCTTAAATAAGATGAAGTTAAGTAAAGAATATTAAAGAATTGTTAAATAAATCTTGGTCTTCGTACACCTCCGTTGGAGCAGCCGTGAAATCTGCAAGTCTTAGTTTGAACAGTTCATTTAGCCAAATTGGAATCGGCCAACGGTGGCGAATGTTTGCCGCTGCCGCTTTTCTGGTATCGGTCCCCGTCTTTTTTGAAGCCCCGTTAGTGCGGCATCTGCCGCTACTGGCGGTGGCGATGAGTGTGGGGTGGTTAGGGCTGGCGCAAGTGTTGCGATCGCGCGATGACAGCCAGATTTGGGGTGATTTATTAATTGGATTTACCGGCAGTTGGTTGGCGGGAGCCATCTACTGGGGATGGTTTCGATGGGAACCCTTGCTGCACTTACCCCTAGAGG
>CAYUEH010000464.1:0-4849 GCA_964442465.1 uncultured Laspinema sp.
GGGCATTGCCCACCCTACAATTTTTAATGCTTTGATCAACCGGATTTAGTATCAGGAGGGAAAGGGGGATCTGTGCTCGCAGATTTTATTTTTTGGAGTTCCCCGATCTGGATCACTCACTCCGGGGAATTCAGGATTGCGGCGTCGAATAGCGATCGAACCAAGACTGATAGGTATTGCGAAACCGTTCCTCTTCCACTACCAGTTCAATCCGCACTTTTGCACAACCGTTCGGTTGCCGCTTGCCAATTTCTTCTAAAATTCGGGCCGCAATTTCCGGGGACTGAAATTCTCCGATGACTTGGTTTGTGCCTTCCCCTGGTGAGATAACTGAGGCGGTAGGCATGATTTCTGGCGCTGCATCGGACCCAGGGCGATAACCGTCTCCCTCGCCTAAAATAATTTCCGTGAGTTTTTTATACTCCGGACTGACTTGCTCAACAATTAATTTTTCCCGACGGATGGGGACTTCGATAATCCGGGTTTCAATTTCTTTGCGGACAACCACCTCACCGACTTTGCGCTTGTGGCGATTCACCACTAATCGTTCTTCCCGTAAGGGAATGTTACTGGCAATGACTTCTTTGCGGATTTGCTTAAAGTCCGCTAAGGAACTTTGGGAGTCGATGTGATGCGATCGCTCCTCAAGGGCGATCGCCTCTTGACTCCCAGGGGAGGGCACCGAGTCTACCCACTCTCCGGGTAATTCCGATGGGTCAATCTCGCCCTTATTATTGTAGACCGGGGTTTGATATTCCGGGAGGGCGGCAAAGTGTTGTCTCGTCAGGGAGACAAAAACGGTATTCGTAGCATATTCTATTTTTTCAATCAAATTGCTACTCACTTTCACCAACCGCCCGGGGCGATCGTCTACCAGAGACACAATGAAGTTGAGTTGGTTTTCCGGTTCTACGGTTAAATCCGTGACTCGACCCAGGGGTTGCCCTTCGGAATCGCGGACTGTAAAATCAATCAGTTGACTCTTGAGGTTATCCAATCGAGCCGGAAGTTCACCCTCAGTCTGAGCATACCCCAGGTTATCTCCTCTTGCCCTTACTCGATCATTCATAACTTGACTGTTCCTTTAGTGTTATTTGAAAAATTTTGACGAAAATTTAAAACCATTTTTAGTCAATCTACCTGAGCCAAAAGCCGAGTAGAACAAGGCTTTTGGCTCAAGTGAAATGAGGCATCCTGGTGATGGGGTTCTGTTTCATCCCACCAGCACCTGTTCGGATCGGAAACCGGCCCGATTCCCCAGTTGAGGGGGTCGGGCCGAGATTTTACCCGCGCCCGTTTGTTGTGAGAACGGAAAACCGGATCTTACTTGCGGGGGCGTTTTTCCACCACAGGTTTACCTTCGGTATCCACTTCCAATTCTTCCCGACGCAGGGTTTCTTGGCCTTCTACCATGTCGCGTTCGACTTCCTTATGGATTTCGACATTTTCCCGGACAAAGGCTTCTTTATGGATATCAGCGGTTTCTTCGTAAACTTCCGCTCGTGCCACTTCGCCTTCTTGGAAATTCGCAGTTCCCGGAGTCACCGCCTGAGCATCGCTCATGCCAGCACTGGTGCGTTCAATCACCACTCGCTCTTTCTCCACGGGAACCGCAGCGCGAGCGACTTCGCTTTCTACCCGCTTACCGACGGCAACTTCCCCGGCTTTGTAACGGTCTTTGTTAGCAATCAAACGTTCTTCATATAGTTTGAGATTGCGGTGATCGGTATCGTTGCGATCGTAAAGATCAGGCTCTTGATCGTAGTGGTAGGTATCGCGATTGCGGGTAGTCGCCGTGGTGGATGCTGCGGGTTTAGCTGCTGCGTCAGTTACCGCAGTGCGATCGCGGTAGACATTGCGCACACGCTCTTCATACTCGTAATCGATGGGTTGCAGTTCGTCATACTCGGGCAACTGTTCGGCTTGATTTTTGTCTACTAAGCCGATCGCATAAATCCGTCCAGCATCGTAATCAATCCGAGCCGATCCGATGGGAAGCAGCACTTTTTTCCCGAATATCCAGAACCCTGTATCAACCACCAGATAACGGAAACGTCCCGTATCATCTAATAGAATATCATGAACCGTTCCGATTTTTTCATCGGTTGTACCGGCATAGATATCCATTCCTTTAATATCGGTGCCGCCAAAAATTTCATCTCGATAGTTGGGATAAAAATCGTTAATTTTCACTAAAGCCATGATAAAAATGTAACCTTCATTCGTGTTTACGCTTCTATTATAAGTAAAATTATTTCCAAATCCCCTCTACCTCCGGGGAGATCTACTCCTTGAACTTTTGACCGATTTCAGATTGTATCGTTAACAAAATCACCACCGGGTTGTGAGTCAATTTACTCAGATTATGTAAACATTTAAGTATCTTCTCTGGCGATCGCTGATTAGACTGGATTCAGACCAGGAAATATTAATAATTCCCGCCTCTATTGCATCTGTCCGATGAGGTATCTTTAGGTATTTTCAGAAAGATTTGGCTCTTGATTAGAACATCAGCACAAAGTTATAGGGGGGGACTCAGGGTGAGTGAGGCGCTCACCCTTCTTTACTAATCCCGAATCCCCCAATATACCCGGCCCTTCCCCAAAAAGGGCATTTTTACTACGACACAGAAGGAGTCACTGCCATGTAAACAAAGCGCAAGACAAAAATTCCCGCTAGAATCCATTGGGTGAGAGCAGTTTCTCGCGCTTTGCCTTGAAACGTCTTGATCAGGGGATAAGCGATCGCCCCCACCGCTAACCCTTCTGCGATCGAAAAGCTCAACGGCATCACCAAAATCGTTAAAAAAGAGGGAATCGACTCCGCCGGATCATCCCAGCGAATTCGCCTCACATTTCCCGCCATCAACACCCCCACAATCACTAAAGCCGGTGCCGTGGCAAACCCGGGAACAGCTTGGAACAAAGGAATAAAAAAGATAGATAACACAAATAACAACGCCGCAGTTACCCCAGTAAACCCAGTGCGACCCCCTTCCGCCACTCCTGCCGCCGACTCAATATATGTCGTCACCGTAGAAGTGCCCAAAATCGCCCCTGCCGTTGTGCCGATCGCATCCGCCATCAACGCTTCCGTCGCCCGAGGCAGTTCGCCATTTTCCCGAATGTATCCCGCCTGGACACCCACCCCCGCCAATGTCCCAATTGTATCAAACAAATCCACAAACAAAAACACAAACGTAACCGCAATCAAATCCCAGAGATTGCTCGCCCGAATCCCTGCCAACCCCCTAAACGCCTGTCCGAACAAATGTGAGGGAAACGCGGGAAACGCCGCAATTCCCTGGGGAGGCGGTGCAACGCCCAAAATCCAGCCCAGGATAGCCGTCCCCAGAATCCCCCACAACAGCGCCCCGGTGATTCGCCGCGCCACTGCTGCACTGGTAATTACAATTCCGGCGATCGCCACTAACGTTGCCGGTTCCCGCAAATTGCCCAACCCCGTAATCGTCACCGGATTCGCCACAATAATTCCCGCCCCTCCCGTTGCCGGATCTCCCGACAGGGCAATATAAGCTAAAAATAAGCCAATGCCAGCAGCAGTCGCGTGTTTCAGGCATTCCGGAATCGCTTTAATAATTTGGTTTCGCACCTTGGAAAGGGTGAGCAGAATAAACAAAATCCCTTCGATAAAAATCGCCCCTAGGGCAACCCGCCATTCAATGCCTAAACCAATCACAACAGAAAAGGCAAAAAAGGCATTTAATCCCATCCCCGGCGCAAGCGCAAAGGGATAGTTAGATGTCACTGCCATCACTAAAGTGGCGATCGCTGACGAAAGTGCGGTGGCAATGACTAACTCCCCAAATAAATCCCCGGAACCCTCTAAAAATATCGCATTGGATAAAATTGCTGGATTCACGGCTAAGATATAAGCCATTGTCATAAACGTAGTCACTCCAGCAATGATTTCCGTGCGAAAGTTCGTGTGATTTTCCCGAAATTTGAAAAATCGGGCAATCGCAACTCGGAAATTATGATTTGGGTTAGGGGGAATCGGATTAGGGCGATCGTCTGGATTCATCTTTTCTAGTCTCCTTCAAAAAAAGAAAATCAGCCTCCAGTGTAAAGGACCGCCGGATCCGATACTGCAACTCCCCATACTTTTTTATCCAGTAATTTCCCCTTTTTTGAGAAACACAACCCGGTAAACCGGCTCATCTTTATCTAAGGTTGACTGTTCTCGTTCCGTCGCCACCGGCAGCGGATTTTCCGGTAACCACTCCCCTTCCCCTTGCTGTTCAAAGTCCGGATGTTCCGCAAAGCGATCGCGCATTTCTACCGCCACCTCCTGAACATCAGATTGCAGAAAAACCATCCCTCCCGGCACCAGATACTTGGCCACATTTTTCACTAATTCCGGTTGAACCACTCGCCGTTTTTGATGGCGCTTTTTAAACCAAGGGTCAGGAAATTGAATCGACACCCGATGCAAAATCCCCGGAGGTAAGCTCTCAATCAACGGAGCAAAGGCGTGATTGATATTACAAAAAATAAAGTGTAAATTGCTTAATTGCTGTTCATCCCGTTGCGCCAGTGCCGTTTCTACTAAAGGTTCGCGGATTTCGACTCCCAGAAAATTCCAATCCGGTTCCATTGCCGCCATTTGTAATAAAAACCGCCCCCAAGCACAGCCAATATCTAAATGCAAAGGTTGGGCTGGATGGGTATAGATTTGTGACCACGTTGGGGGTACAATCGGGGTTTGATACGCATAACTGAGGGGATTAACGTGCTGTCGGACTCGTACTCGAACCAATCTCAAGACCTCCTAGAAAATTAGCCAATGGGGACTGTAATTTTATCGCATTTTGCTTCAGTTTGCCAAG
>CAYUEH010000465.1:0-4821 GCA_964442465.1 uncultured Laspinema sp.
AAGGGGGGCTTAAGAGAATTTTGCAAGAGGTCTATTCAGTGCGCGGGGATAATTGAGACCCGATGAGTTTGCCGAAAGATTGGGGATTATGGGTTTGACAAAAGAGACGACCTCTGCCTTTAAACCGGCATACAAACCCTTCTCCACTTAGCCATGCACTCACCCAGTTGCTTCCGGGGGGTTTAGTAATTTCAAAGGTTAAGCTCTTTTCAAAGGCGACAATATGGCCGGTATCAACGATATATTCTCCTTCGACAAATATTTCATAAATCGCCCCAAAGGAACTTAACAGCAGGTCACCGCGACCACTGATATCGAGCCAAAAGAAACTTTCTCCGGAAAAGAAAGATTTAAAGCCTTGAACGCCTAAATCCAGGATGACTTGAGCGCTACAGGCGAGGTAAGAGGTGGCTTGGACAATTAAGCCGGTTTCTCGAAGTTGGTAATGGAAAATATCCCCTAACATTTGCGGGGCTAAAAAGATTTCGCCGCCGGTGGAGGGAGCACGAAAGACGCTTAAAAATAAGGATTCACCGGCGAGGGTGCGTTTCAATCCCCCGAAGATGCCTCCGCCTTTGCCTCGGCGCAGGGTGGTGCTGACTTGCATATCCCCATTCATGGCAATCATAGAACCGGCTTCGGCTAAGATATCTTCACCGGGGTTGAGGATGAGATGGGCGATCGCACAGTCCGGTTGATGTAAAATATTGACTTTCATAGTTGCTGAGGCTTTCCCGCTAAACTTACCGAAATTTGGGGTTTAAAAAGTTGACTAAGCCTTCCACGCTTCGGGATTGTAAGTAGATCATTCCCTGCCCTTTTAAGCGGTTGACAAATCCTTCCCCGGATGAAACGGAACTAAACAAGCCTCCGGACATGGAAATTCCCATTTTGATTGTTGGTTCGTAGGCGACTAAATGACCATTGTCTACGATAAACTCGCCGTTAATTCGTTTGGGAGTCAAGCCACCATAAGCCCCAAAAAAGACGCGCCCGGTGCCGGTTAATTTGAGTTTAAAGAGTCCTTCTCGGGCGAACCAACTGGCAAATCCCGCCCAACCGAGGGTGATTTTTATCCCTGGGGTATGAGCAATATAAGCCCCGGGTTGCAAGCAGATACTAGACTGGGTGAGTTCAAGGTAAGCGATATCCCCAATCGTGGCTTGACTGAGGACTAATTCTAAAGGGTGAGTGGTGGGATTGCGAAAGACGTTAACCAGTAGACTCTCTCCCCCAAACCATTTTTTTAATAAACCGGAGAAGAACCCCCCAGAAAATTGGGTTTTCATGGCAATTCGACTATCCATCGAGATGGCGGCACCGGGTTCGGCGGTGATGGATTCCCCGGGACTGAGGGTGACAAACAGGGTGGCAAAGGAGGGTTTATAACGAATCTCATATTCCACGGTAAAACTCGGTTGTTTCTCAGGGTGATGATTATTTACCAGTGTGGCAAGATTTCGGGGGAAGTCTCGATTCCTTAACAAAAAGCAAGATATCTCCGGCAGGACTTACGCCTATTTTGAAAACCCAGCCTAAATGTAGAGGCGATTCGCTTGCTCGCCTCTACATTTAGAGGTAATGCGTAAGCAATAATTGTAGCAATAATTGTAGGGTGGGCACTGCCCACCGTAAGTAGGTGGGCAGTGCCCACCCTACGTTCAATCTCTGTACCTCATGAGTCCAGGAAACGCTATAACGATAGGTTAAGGGTGACGATCGCCTTCCTTGGGGGGACTATTTGACGAGAAGAAGGTAAATTGAGAATCGATAACCTGCAAGAGAGGCATCATACCATGCCAAAAATTAGTCCGGCGTTCTTTTTGATTTTAACTGTATTGGTGAATGGGTTTTTCTGTATGGCGATCGCCATCACGGCAGCATCCCCACCGAGTCTGGGCATTTTGCTGGGGGTTTTGACCCTCGGATGTGGACTGTTATGTGCCTTAACCTCTTGGTTACCTGGGGGTAGGGTGGAACAGGGTTTTTGGCTGTTTGGGGTTCTGCCTCTGATTGCGGCGGCATCGGTGTACTTTCTCCTCGTCAGTGAGTCCCTTAATCCCGCTTTTCAGGGAAATTTAAGCGCTGCATCGGTGTTGTTGTTTGCATTAGGAACCGTATTGCCGACGGTGTTGATTTTATGGCAACGGTGGCAGCGCTGGCAATCCTCGACGATCGCCCTGCGTTCCGGATTACTTGCAGCAGTGGAAAGTGAAGCGATCGCCCGACAGCAGCAGTCGTTACATTATGCGGTACAGCGCTATTTGGTGCGCGAACCCCTCACGGAGGAACTCCCCCGGTTGTGGGATGTGGAGGTGAAAATTGGCAAGCACCCCAGACGGAAACTGGCACCGGAACAAGGGATTTTGGAGGGGTTACAGGGGGCAGCACCCCGGCAAGCGGGGGTAGAGGCGCTGAATGCCTTGGGAGTGCGTGCGGACCCAGAAACGAGGGTTTTGGAAATAGGGGCGATCGCTGGAATTGTCTTAATTCTTGGTGCGCCGGGTTCCGGTAAAACCAGCACCTTGTTAGAATTAGCCCAAGAGTTATGCGATCGCGCCCGACACAATGAGCTAGAACCTGTGCCGGTTGTCCTCGATTTAGCACATTGGCCGAATCAACTCCCCTTGCTCACTTGGATCGAGGAAGAAGTTTGTCATAAGTATAACGTACACCGCAAGCTCGTCCGAGAATTATTGGCAGACGATCGCTTGTTACCCCTCCTGGATGGACTCGACGAACTGGATAGCACTCAACAGGAACATTGTTTAACCGAAATTGCCCAATCCAAGCGCCAAAATGGACAAGTGCTACCGTTGGTCCTCTGTACCCGTATGGATACTTACCAACAGCGCCAAACTCGTCTGCGTTTGTATGCGGCAGTCGCAGTCCAACCGTTGAAGAAGCAGCAAATTGAGAGATATTTGCTCGCCTCTCGCAGTCGGGAACTTTTGGAAAATCTGCAAACCGACCCCACCTTATTCCGATTAGCCAAAACGCCTTTATTCTTAAATCTGATGACCGTTGCTTATGAGGAAATTTTAATTCATTCCTGGAAACGATTGAAGACGAGAGAAGAACGTCAGCGCTATGTGTTTAATGCCTATATTCGACGGCAACTGTCTCGGGACATGGAGAAACCCATTTATTCCCGCAAAACCGAACCCCCAGCAGAACAAACCAAACAGTGGTTACGCGGGTTAGCTGGGGTGATGAGTGAGAGTAATCACCGGATATTGTCCCCGGATTCTCTTCCCGAGTTACGGTTGCAACCCACCCCAGAACAGTTAAAGTATCCCCTCGCCCTGGTGTTGCTGTTTATTCTGTTATATGCTGGGTTATTTACCTTAATTTATGGATGGGAAGTGGGGGGAATTTATGGGATATTTTTTGCAATTATTGCCTTAAGCTGTGGGGGAATTATTGTCTTAAAAGCGCCGGATATTGAACTGAGTACCACCTCTCCCCGCCTCCTCTGGCAGTCGGCGATCGTCTCAGTAACTTGTTGCCTCCTCGGTTTCCTGAGTTTCCAATTCATTGGAGCAATTTTATCCGCTGTCACCCCCACGGGAGGTTGGGTGATGTATTTGCTCTCGGTGCTGTTTTTCATGGGAGCAACCGCCCCTATTTTCGGCTTAATTTGTGGACTGATTACCGCCATTCCTTGGATGAAGCACTTGCTTCTGCGGGTGATCTTGTGGCGTAGAGGGGAGATTCCCTGGAATTATAGCCGGTTTTTGGAATATGTCAGCCAACGGTTATTTTTACAGCGAGTGGGATGGCAGCAGTATCGATTCCTGCATGAGTTATTGCGCGATCGCCTCGGGGAGAGTTAAAACCCTTTGCTGCCGATGCCTACAACTGCCCTCCTCTGGGGTTTCCTCTCCTGTCACGCCAATGCCATCTGGCTGTCATCTCGACTCCATACCCCCTCGTTAGAGTATTTCTTAGCTATTGAAGAACCCTCGCTGTTTTCCGGTAGCTCCTGCACTCCTGAAAACCTCTCGGTCCCCACTGAGAGGTTTTTTTTGCTCTCTGCTTCCCCTTCCCCAACTTTTCTATTACTTCGCTACAATTCACCCTTTATCATACAATTAATTTAAAGCATTTTGTCCAATTTGAGGTAAATTCATGCCCGATATTGTCGATATTGCCGTCAGCAATGACTCCTTTAAAACCCTCGTCGCTGCGGTGCAAGCGGCGAACTTAGTCGAAACCTTAAAAAGTCCCGGTCCCTTCACCGTTTTTGCTCCCACGGATGCCGCCTTTGCCAAATTACCCCCCGGCACCATTCAAACCCTGTTACAAAATATTCCTCAATTGGCGCGAATTTTAACCTATCATGTCGTCCCGGGTAAATTGATGCAAGCGGATTTAGCAAAAGTCAAGTCAGTCACATCGGTGGAAGGGTCTCCCATTTCCATAGATTGTTCCGATGGATTTGAAGTCAAAAATGCCACGGTGGTTATGGCGGATGTGGAAGCGGATAATGGGGTGATTCATGTCATTGATAACGTGATTTTAATGGGGTAAAACTGAGAGATTGCACCAGTGGCAACACCCGGCGGGGGATTAATCCTCCGCCTAATAGCTAAAGTCGGTTAAAACCGACTGAAAGACTTGTGGCGTGATATTTTTACATGGTTTTTAACCCCCTGTAGAGGCGCTTCGCGAAGCGCCTCTACAGGGGGGGGAATTCATCTCCCCCCCTGTATTGAGAATGGTGCAAGAACTTAGTAAAACCCGACTCGAAGTCTGATACAGTAATATTTTTAGTCGGTTTTTAACCGACTTTAGCTATTAGGCGGGGGTTTAAACCCC
>CAYUEH010000466.1:0-4819 GCA_964442465.1 uncultured Laspinema sp.
TGATGGGCTATTTTGTTTTCTGGCATTCATTTCGGAAACAGGTTCCCAAATGAAAAGCCGGTCAAGGACCCTTACGGGATGTAAGGAGCCTCGACCGGCCCTAAGCCGTTGGACTGGGACAACCTTACTTGTACAGTTCGGTTGCCAGACGGAAGGCTAAGATTCCCGGAATTAAAGCAATCACCAGTGCAACTAAAACTTGGGTTTCAGAGATTCCCATAATTCAGACCTCCTTGATAATTGGATATTTTTAACTACTGTCGGCTATTTCGTGCCGGGAGGAAACCCCTTGTTACAATATGCAACAAATAGTTCTGCCATTTTACTGCCTCTCGGGACTCAACAGGACTCTCAACGAGGGGGATCAGGCCAAATTTATTCCCGGAAACGGGAGATCCGGTGTACTGAAACTTGTAATAAAAGGTTAAGCTGATTGAAGACCGCTGATCATTCCAGCCCAAGTGATTGCCCCGGATTTTGCCCGAGGTTGCCACAACTGGCAAGCTGCTCTCGACTCGCACAGAGGGCTTCCCTGGCCCAAGTCCCTCGTCAGAGGAGGACGTTTCGAGACGCCAAGGCAGAAAGAGGGAAAATCCTGGGCGAATGATTGGCTCAGTTTCCCTGCGTGACCGCTATCAAGGAAAATTTTTCGTTAATGCTAGACCGATTTAGTGATTTTTATCCCCATAATATCGGAATTGAAACAGGTTTCCTGCTGCTGATTTTAGTAGCGTTGGAGTCGGTGCTCTCGGCAGACAATGCGATCGCCCTAGCATCGATTGCCCAAGGATTACCGGAACCGAAGACCCAGCGTCAGGCCCTCAATTTTGGTCTCCTGGCCGCTTTTATCTTGCGGATAGCGCTGATTTTTACCGCCACCTGGGTGATCAACTATTGGCAGTTCCAGCTCATTGGAGCGCTTTATTTGTTGTGGTTAGTCTTTCAGTATTTTACGTCCTCAGAAGGCGAAGACAATCAGCGCAGTGGCCCGAAATATAATTCATTGTGGCAAGCGATTCCCATCATTGCCATGACGGATTTGGCCTTTTCGTTGGATAGTGTCACCACCGCCATTGCCGTTTCTTCAGAAATTTGGCTGATTGTGACCGGCGCAACCATTGGCATTGTTGCTCTGAGGTTCATGGCTGGGTTATTTATCCGTTGGTTGGATGAATATGTTCACCTGGAAGATGCGGGCTATATTACCGTCGGCTTGGTGGGATTGCGTCTGCTGCTGCGCGTGTTTGATGCCGATTTCATCCTGCCGGAATGGTTCTTGATTTCCTCAGTGTTGCTGTTATTCGTTTGGGGATTTTCCCTCAGAAAGCCCGAGACTGAACTGGAAAACGCCGTTGAATCTGCCATGATGAGTAACGATCCAGAGGCCGTGGCTCCCATTCAAGAAACGGAAGAAGTCATTCAGGACTAAGCGTTGAGAAGAATTAAGAATTCACCCGGTCCAGTTCTTAATTCTTAACGCTTAGTCCTGGAGTTTCAAGGGTTCGGCTTCAGAATAAAAGCGGCGATCGCCTCTATTCGTAAAGCCAACCTGCCATCGCTGAATCCCAACTCACCAGTTCTTCCGGTGTAAACCACAGGCTAATTTCCTTGGCCGCAGTTTCGATCGCATCGGACCCGTGGATCAAGTTGCGTCCAACACTCACGCCAAAGTCTCCGCGAATCGTCCCGGGTTCTGCCGTTAAGGGATTGGTTGCGCCAATGATTTTGCGAGCGGAGGAAACCACTCCATCTCCTTCCCATACCATTGCCACCAATGGACCCGAGGTGATGAACTTCACTAACCCAGGAAAGAAAGGTTTTTCCTGGTGAACCTCGTAATGTTTCTCGGCCAACTCCCGAGGCACGCTCATCATTTTCAGTCCCACCAGGGTGAACCCTTTGGCTTCAAACCGCCGAATAATTTCCCCGATGAGTTTGCGTTGGACTCCATCGGGCTTGATTGCGATAAATGTCCGTTCCAAACCAATCTCCTAGCACTTGACGATTAACAACTATAGCAATCCTAAATCAGTTGTGACATTTTCTTCTCCCCTCTCCCCCCCCTTTCAAAGGGGGGTAGGGGGGATGGAGAGGGGTTGGGGGTGAGGGTCTTCCACAATTGAGTTAGGACTGCTATATCACCCTTTAAGGGTATCTCAGAACGTCCCCTCCTCCATGTCGCCGCGAGAATCAATTTCTGAACTCATCGGTTCCGTGTTATCTGAAATACACGAGTTTTCGTGCAATGTGCTAACATCCACGGTTATGAGAGCGCTATTTTATTCTGCCGGTTGAGGCCGAATTCACCCCGGTTAATCCAGGGAAAGGGGAGCGCTGCATGACATCCCTTGGTGGGATAAAAATTAACGATTGAATGGACTGGGAGCGCGTTATTGCGAGGCCGCGAAGAAATTATGGGAGTTAAGCCAAATATCGCCGAGACCAACCTCGGGGAAAACTCGATGGATGGGAACGGGACGGAAGACCGGGGGTCGGGGGCGATCGCCCCAATTGTGTTGCATCCCTCTAAACAGGCGCAACCTTGGACCATTGAGGAGAGTGAGGAACTGTATCGGATTCAAGGCTGGGGAGAGCCTTATTTTTCGATTAATGCGGCAGGTCATGTGACGGTCTCTCCCCGGGGCGATCGCGGCGGTTCTTTGGATTTGCTGGAACTGGTCCAGGCCCTCGGACAGCGCAATCTGGATTTACCCCTGCTGATTCGCTTTTCGGATATTTTAGAAGACCGGATCGAGCGCTTGAATGCTTGCTTTTCTAAGGCGATCGCTCGCTACAAATACCCCGGAGTCTATCGCGGTGTATTTCCGGTCAAATGCAACCAACAACGCCATCTGATTGAGGATTTAGTCCGCTTCGGTCAACCCCATCAATTTGGCCTGGAAGCGGGTTCTAAACCGGAACTGATGATTGCCCTCGCCACGCTCAAAACCGAGGGTGCCTTGGTGATTTGTAATGGCTACAAAGACCGGGAATACATCGAAACGGCAATTTTAGCCCAGCGTCTGGGTCAACGGGCGATCGTGGTGATCGAACAGTTGGAAGAGGTAGAGATGGTGATCGCTGCCTCCAAATCCCTGGGGATTCAGCCGATCCTCGGGGTGCGGGCTAAACTGATGAGCAAAGGGATTGGTCGCTGGGGCGGTTCCTCGGGCGATCGGGCTAAATTTGGTCTGACTATCCCGGAAATCATCCATGCGGTGGATCAACTCGCTGGCGCTGATATGCTCTCCTGCCTCCAGTTGTTACATTTCCATATTGGTTCGCAAATTTCTGCCATTAGCAAGGTGAAAGATGCTATCCGCGAATCCAGCCAGATTTATGTGGAGTTGGCCAAGTTGGGGGCCAATATGAAGTATTTGGATGTTGGCGGCGGTTTGGGGGTGGATTACGATGGTTCTAAAACTAATTTCCATGCTTCCAAAAACTACAATATGCAAAACTACGCCAATGATATTGTGGCGGAAGTGAAGGAAGCCTGCGAAGAAGGTCAGGTGTCCATGCCGACTTTAATCAGCGAAAGTGGACGGGCGATCGCCTCCCATCAGTCGGTGTTAATTTTTAATGTCCTCGGCACCAGTGATGTCTCGATTCAACCCCCGGAACCGAGTACGGAAAAAGAACATCTGATTCTGCGGAATCTGTCAGATACCTATCACTCGATTAAATCTGAAAATTACCAAGAAGCCTATCACGATGCCATCCAATTTAAAGAGGAGGCGATTAGCTTATTTAATTTCGGCTATTTGAGTTTGCGGGAACGCGCCCGGGCGGAACAACTCTACTGGGCTTGTTGTGGGAAAATTCAGGCGATCGTTCGGGATGTTGATTATGTCCCGGATGATTTGGAGGAGTTGGAAAAAATTATGGCCTCCATCTACTACATTAATTTGTCGGTGTTCCAATCGGCACCAGATAGTTGGGCGATCGACCAGTTATTTCCAATTATGCCCATTCATCGTTTAGATGAAAAACCCACGGAACGCGGTACTCTTGCAGATTTGACCTGTGATAGTGATGGTAAAATCGACCAATTTATTGACTTGCTCGATGTCAAGCACGTTCTGGAATTGCATCGCCTCAAACCCGATGAACCGTACTATTTAGGAATGTTTCTCGGCGGTGCTTATCAGGAAATTATGGGCAATCTGCATAATTTGTTTGGGGATACTAATACCGTGCATATTAAGCTGACTCCCAAAGGCTATGAAATCGAGCACGTGGTCAAGGGGGATACGATGAAAGAAGTCCTCAGCTATGTCCAATATGATGCGGAAGACATGATTGAAAGTATCCGCAAGCAGACGGAACAGGCGTTAAAGGATGGGAATATTACCTTGCAAGAATCCCAACGATTGCTGCAAAATTACGAGCGATGTTTGGGTCGTTACACTTATTTAACAACCTAATGTTAACGACCTCTTACCCTAGTTTGAACTGGGGTAAGGGAACAGAAACCGGGTGTGTTCCCCCTTACAAGAGTAGGTTTTTCACGCTTATAGTAATTTGCCTAACTTCCGGTCCCCTCCCCTTGGCAAGGAAAGGGTTAGGGTGGGGTTCTTCTGACGTAGCGATTCCCTACGGGAGAGCTTCCGCTTACCGCCGACTGCGCGTCACTCTTAACAGTTTAAGCATCTGTAGAGAGGCTGTTCAAACCTCTTTCTTCGCCAATTACGCCTGTACAAGAAGTCTCCACCTACTCATTCCTCATTGACCTGCGGTAAGCGCAGATATCCCGTAGGGAATCGCGCATCGAAGAGGACCCCACCCTAACCCTCCACTTGCCAAGGGGAGGGGACCG
>CAYUEH010000467.1:0-4813 GCA_964442465.1 uncultured Laspinema sp.
ACTAACAGAGAAGACCCCATATCTTCTAACACCGCCATTGGCAGTCCAATTACCCCCAAAGTTCCCAGGAGAATGAACGTTCCGTTCAGCACTAAAGCAATGACAATACTTTGCTGAATTACTGACATCGTGCGGCGACTGAGTTGGATGGCATAAGCCAAACGTCTGAGGTCATTCCCGACTAGCACCACATCAGCCGTTTCCAGGGCAATGTCGATGTTACCCACTGCAAAACTAACATCTGCGGCAGCTAGAGCGGGAGTATCATTAATACCGTCTCCAACCATGCCTACCGTTCCTTGGTGGCGAAGGTTGTAAATGGCCTGAAGTTTATCTTCCGGAAGTAACTCGGCTTGGTAGTCATCAATGCCAACCTGTTGAGCGATTTGAGAGGCAACGGAAGCCCGATCGCCGGTCAACATCACCAATCGCTTCAAGCCAATTCGTTGCAATAATCGTACCGCTTCAATGGATTCCAAACGCAGTCCATCGGCTAAAGCGATCGCTCCTATTAAGCCCTCTCGGTTTCCCACTAGCACAGGAGTATGCCTGCGAGATTCAATCTCAGCCAATAAAGATTCTGCTGCTGCGGACAGCGGAATTTCTAACTCGGCAAACAAACGTCGATTGCCAACAAAATAAATTGACTGTCCGAAGTTTGCCCAAACTCCCTTCCCAGGGATAGCGGTAAAATCCTCTGGAGTCTCTAATTCCATCCCCTTTGTTTTCGCTGCTGTGACGATCGCCTTTGCTAGAGGATGTTCCGATTGTTGTTCTAGGCAAGCCGCAATCCGCAACACTGCGGACGCCTCCATTTCTCCCAGGTCGTAAACCTGTTGTACGATCGGCATACCCTGTGTAATCGTACCCGTTTTATCAAAGGCAAGGGTTGTTAGTTTTCCGGCTGTCTCTAACGCATTTCCACCCTTGAATAACACACCGTTTCGGGTTGCCGCCCCAATCGCACTCACCAGGGAAACGGGTGTAGCAATCACTAGAGCGCAAGGGCAGGAAATGACTAGCAATACCAGTGCTTTGTAGACCCAAACATTAAACGGTTGCGCCAACAATAACGGAGGTATAAACGCAATTCCTGCGGCCAAAGTTAGAACAATCGGCGTGTAAATGGCAGAAAAGCGATCGACCCACTGCTGGATTGGAGCGCGGCTTTCTTGGGCTTCCTCCACCAGATGAATGATGCGGGAAACTGTGGTATCTTGGGCCGTATGAGTGACCTGAACTTCCAAAAAGCCGGTCTGGTTCAGGGTGCCTGCAAAAACGCGATCGCCCTTCTCTTTGTCCTCTGGGATCGCTTCTCCCGTAATCGGAGATTGGTCAACGGCACTCATCCCAGACACTACTATGCCATCCAGTGCGATGCGTTGCCCTGGTCGGATGGTGAGAATTTCACTAACTTGAATCTCTTCCACAGGAACGAAAACCTCTTGCCCGTTCCGTTTGACGGTGGCGGTTGGTGGAGTCAAGTCCATTAAGCTGCGAATGGCATTGCGGGTGCGACCGAGAGTAAAGGTCTGTAACGTTGTTCCCAAGGCAAACAAGAACATCACCAGTGCACCTTGGAACCATAAATTCAAAATAGCTGCTCCAATCGCCGCCAGGGACATGAGCAAGTTCATGTCTGCTCGACGCAGTTTCAAGGCAATCCATGCAGCGCGTGCGATCGGCAGGAAAGCCACCAGCAAGCTCATGACATAGAAACCTTGGGCAATCCTAGGGAGGGATAACAATTGTTCGGCAATCAATCCTAGAACTAGGCCAATGCCACTGAAAAGAACGGTTTGTCCTCGTCGTGTCAATAGCCAGAATTGCCAACCTGTCAAGTCAGATTTGGGCGATCGCTGGTTAGGTGTCGCCTGTCTCTGTGTCACCGCATCAGAACCACTGGCCGTATCCCCCACATTCGTGGTTGTCACGTCCTCCACTGTATAGCCTAAAGCAGTAACTCGCTCGGCGATCGCCTTTTCGCTGACCTGGCTCGGGTTGTACGACACCTCCAACCGCTCAGTGGCAAAACTGACTGAAACTTCATGAATTCCTGCCGTCTTCTTTAGGCTGGCTGCAATGGTTTTAGCGCAACTGCCGCAATCCATTCCGCCAACCTTGGCAATCAGTTTTTTAGCAACAGTCTTTTCCTGCACCCGATCAACGGTATAGCCCAAGTCTGTCACACCCTTGATGATGTCGGCTTCACGGACTTGTTCGGGGTGATATGATACGGTCAATCGTTCCGATGCAAAGCTGACGGAGACCTCAGCGACTCCAGCCAACTGCTGCAAATTCGCTTCAATGGTCTTGGCACATCCCCCACAATCCATCCCGGTGACCTGGGTTTGAAGTGTTTGAACGGGATGGGTTGGAGCGATATCAAGGGTGTAACCTAGAGCCGTGATGCGATCGCCAATCACCCTTTCCTCAACTTGAGAAGGGTCATAGGAGACACTCAGCTTGCCACTGGCAAAATTGACAGCAGCGTTTTCCACACCAGGAAGATGCTCCAAATTCGCCTGAATGGTTTTGGCGCAGCTAGGGCAGTCCATCCCATTCACGATTGCTTGTAAGGTCCTCTTTGAGGGAGTTGTTGACTTCATAAGACCATTGACCATTCAAGAAAGAAACATGACCTGGACTATGATGTAGGCACTGACAGCCCGGTCAGTCAATACAGCTCGACCTATCCGGCTATTATATCAGCACTCGCTGATATGTCTTTTTTCAGGATATCAGTCCTCGCTGATATGTCAACCCCCAAGCCTGTTGCCCCCTATCCATGATTGCCAAACCTCAAGTCACCAAAACTGAAGCTACCGATCTGAAGGTCAAACTGTTTCGGGGATTTTCTGACTCCTCGCGGTTGTCTATCCTCAATGCTTTGCGAGAGGGACCGAAGAAGGTCAACGAAATTGTTACAGCAACGGGACTCACCCAGTCTAATGTTTCCAATCATCTGAGTTGTCTGCGCTGTTGCGATTTGGTTGTCCGCCAACAGCAGGGGCGTTTCGTGTACTACCAACTCAGCGATGTCCGAATCACCAAGCTTCTCGACCTCGCTGATGAATTAATAGCTGATGTGGCTCTTGGCGTAGACTCTTGCCCTCGTTATGACGTACCCAGGGAAGGAACATTATAAACCCAAAATGTGTAATGTGAGAGACAGGAGACCCGGATCGCTTCTGAAGTGGAATTTAATCATTTGAGCCAATCCACCCACCCGGACGGAATAGAGCGCATTAGAGCATATCCGTTCTTTGGATGTCAATTTGACCCATTCTCACCCCCTTGGGGGCAGACTTCGGCACTTTGACCGCACAGAACGACGGCCAGGGCGAGCTAACGGAGTCCCGGGCGATCGAATCAAAAACCCTTGTTGTCAATCTGGGACTGTCTCTCGCAGTACGAAGGCAGCCACAACAGCAAAGGATCCTGCCTGTACTGGTTTACAATGGTCAGTCTCCGGCATCATTGATGAGATACTGAAGGGGTGACAAGATAGGCTATAATCATAATGCAGCAAGGGTTTCATCTAGTTTTACCTGGAGAATTTTTTGCGGTTATTCTGAATAACATAAATAATTGACAATAGTTTATGCAAATCCCTGAATTTTATCTCAATCATTTTAAAACCACTTGACTAGATCTGAATTTTTAATTCTCAGATGTTTTATCCCATTGATTTGAAACTTTTTAGATAATTATGTACTCCCAAATTCATTACTTAATTCGGTCTAAAATTGACGGTAGCTATATTGCGGCCCATCCTCGCGAAAATGACCCAGACAAACCAGCAGATTCAGGGTATTTGCTGCTGTTTCGCGAACATTTTGATGCGTTAACCTATATGAATAAATATGCCCCGGACTTCAAGGACCGAGTGGCGATCGAATCCATACCGGGTTCTCAGCTAGGTGCTATCCTGAATCGGTGGGGGTTTACAGGAGTCGGTCTGGTTCGAGACCCCCTGCTGCCCCAAGTGGAATTTTTAACGAAAAGTTAAGGGATTTAAACCCCTTTTTGGCATCAAAAATTAGGAAGTTAATATCATGACAACGGTCCCTTTAAATTTTAAAACCGCCCCAGGACATCAAATTTTAGCCGCTGCGGGGAAAACCGTTCTCAGACCCGGAGGAATTGCAGCAACAGAGCAGTTATTGAACTGGGCCAATTTTCAACCGGGGGAAACGGTGTTGGAGTTAGCGTCCAGTTTTGGGGAGAGTGCGATCGCCATTGCTCAACGGTTTGGAGTGCGGGTGGTTGGAGTGGAAAAAAATCCCCAAAGTGTTGAGCGATCGCGCCAAAATATTCGCGATGCCGGATTGGCATCTCAAATCGAAATCATCGAAGGGGATATTTTTCGTTTAGAGGAGATTCCCGGAGAATTTGATTATGTTTTAGCCGAAGCGATTTTAACCATGCAATCCCTCCCGGGAAAAACCAAAGTGGTCAAATCCATTCGCCAAAAACTCAAACCCGGAGGCAAATTTCTGTCCCAAGAAATGCTCGTTATGGACAAAGAAGAAGAAATTCATAAAGTCTTAGCTAAAGTCATCCGGGTCAATTCAGCACCCCTTTCCCTCCACCATTGGACAGAACTTTATGCAGAAGCGGGGTTACAAGTGCAGCAAACCCACAGTGGAGGGATGGAATTATTGAACCTGAAGCAACTGATTCGGGATGAAGGATTGGGGGGAACCATTCGCATTGCCAAAAATATCTTAACCAATCCGCCCTTACGAGAACGGGTGTTAGAAATGCGCCGCACCTATCTCAACTATCAAAATGAATTAGGCTATATCGC
>CAYUEH010000468.1:0-4402 GCA_964442465.1 uncultured Laspinema sp.
CCACCATCAAAAAGGCCGTCACCGCCTAAATTGTAAAAATTGGCCCAGGTAAGAGGAAATAATTTTAACTCTTATCTGCCATTTTCATCAATAAAAAAAAGGGTAGTGCAATGCACTATCCTTTTTTGGTGGCATTCTAAGACCGGCGGGGGTTCAAACCCCCGCCTAATAGCTAAAGTCGGATAAATCCGACTGGTACTCAATCCGGTACTCGTAGCCAAAAAACCCCACCCTCAGTCGTTATCTTTCTTCGTTCGTAGTAACGCCTTCAGGCGTTATCTTGTCCTAGTTCGTAGTAACGACTTCAGTCGTTCTCTTCAATTGTTCGTAGTAACGACTTCAGTCGTTCCCGCATCGTTCATAAAATTACCCTCTAAAAAAGGTGGTGTCTTCCATCAACTGTTCCACAAAAGTCTCTAATTCTTCTATAGAGTAATGATAAAGCTGCTTCCCATAGAGGTGATTATCGAATTGTCCAGAAACCTGATAAAAAGATAAACCGGGCTTCAATCCTTGTAACTCTTTTTTTTGTTTTTTATATTCAGACTTCGACAAATTTTCTGGACGCCAGCGAAGATTTAATTTTAGAAATTGATACTCATAGTTTGCCTCGGCTTTTACCCAAAAATTTGAATCCTCACCCAGAGATTCACAAACCTTGTATTTCATTAAAAATATTTCATCCGTTTCATCGGGAGAGTTATAAATCAATTCCCCCAAAATTGTCAAAACCGCCCATCGGGTGAGGTACTGCGGACTGGTGATCATACTCTGAATGATATCCCCAGGATGATCTACCCCTAGCCAAAACAACTCTCCCACCAGTCTCGGTAACAGAATCGGGTCTTGATCCCGGAATTGATGAAAAGCCCGGAGTAAAATCGGGATGCTATCGTAACTGCATATCTTTCCGAGGGTATAAATGACTTGTTTGCGGATGAAATGATTATTTGAGAGGACAAGACGTTCTAATTCGGGAACGATCACCCCCTTGGAGTGACTTTCCCAACCTTCCTGGCAAATCGGATTTTGAGAAGCCAAGCGGACATAATCTCTAATCAACAGGCAAGTTGCATTAATCGTTTCTAAATCTTCACGGTGAAGAAGCTGAATTAATGTCTCGTCTGCCTTTGGGGACTTGACAATTTCCGCGAGATAATCTGAGTCGTTTAAATAATTTAGATAGTTGAGGATTTTAGGTTTTAGCATTTTTCTAACGACTGAACTCTTTACTACGAACTTATGAAAAAGAACGACTGAAGTCGTTACTAAGAACTGGGGAAGGGAACGACTGAAGTCGTTACTACGAACTAAAACAAGAGAAGAGAACGACTGAATTCGTTACTACAAACTGGGATAGTCATCGGTTAATAACCCTTCAAAATAGTCCTAGACCAATGGCATTTGGATCTGATAATTTCCTTTTTCTTCCTCAGCGACAACCTGTTTTTGAATCAGTAATGGAATTGATTGATGGCGGGTGGTAAATCTGGGGAAAAGTTGCTACAGGTTTGAGAATTAAGTCTCGCGCTTCTGGTTCTTCCAGATAGGTAAGGTGGGGGGATTGAGGATTAATCAGATAATCAAGTCCTTGCGCCGTCCGACAAAATACCGAGGGTCGGTAATCAAGGATCCTGCAACAAAGGGGCAGGAGGTAGGCGATGGGCTGTTCATCAATCAGCAGAAGGAGGGAGAATAGGGGATGGAGGGATTGTATCGTTTTTTTCCATCCTAATCCTGCCCTCTCTAGCGGGGTTAAGGGTGAGGTGGAGTTTTTTTGACGCTTCAGCGCAGTGGGGGTGGCGATCGCCGGGTAAACTCCTGTAAAACAAGGCCCTATCTCTATTAGACCTCTTGCAAAAAAAAGGATTGATCCCCCCAACCCCCCTTAAGAAGGGGGGCTTTAAAGAATTTTGCAAGATGTCTATTCATTTCGTTCGCGAATAAAGTTCACCTACTGACTTGTTTTTTGGGGTACTGCCTGTCTAAAATAGACCAGAGGGACAAAATCATTCAGTCATGATTAGGGGCAAGAGGTGCGTTTGAGGTGCGATCGACCCATCTGCTTACAAATGGATCCAAGATTATCGAAAAGCTCTCATGCCCTAATCTCTTGAGTTGTCTTGGATTCTTGTTAGGTTTTAGTGGATATTGCCGGTTGTTTTATGAGACAATTGAAAATCTTTAAGGGGTTTAAATTATATAAGATCCAATCGGATTAGAAAACTCTTCATGAAAACCAAGAGTTAACCCAATTTTGACAGAAAAAATCCTACTATTATATCGGTTGTGGCCGATTTTATGAGATTCAATTACTGGCGAATAGCTTGGCTAATTTTTGCAAAATTATGATGATCTTTCAATTCAGGGCAAGCCCTTTAAAAAAATCCTAGAATAGCGAAAAATCACTAAATTAGGTTCGGTTAATTGAATCCAAATATTGATTGGAAACTTCATGTGTTTGTAAACAGTAGGACTCCCAATGAATCCATATCCTTTGAGTCGTGTCAAAAAACCTTTCAGTTTTAAACATAGTATTCGCCCTTTGGTTCGTCCTTTATTAGTCTTTTTATTTTTGATGACCTGCTACCATACATTAATGGTGAATGATGTGTTGCCATCAAGCGATGGAATCAGTATTCAACAATCTAATGTTATTAAAGTGGAAAACTATGTTTACAGTAATTCACATTATGAACTGATTTTAACGGGCAGTTCAAGGACTGCAAAAGTTGAACCCGATTACTTTGGTCCGGCTCAGGTTGCTAATATTGGAATCCGAGGGGGTGCGTCTCAAACGGGTTTGGAGTTAGTTAATCGCAATCAGAATAAGCCCCCAATTGTGCTTGTAGAGGTGAACGGAACGATCACCCAGGGAGTTAACTGGGAATTGGTCGAGGCGGCGTATCACCCACTTTTTTACTGGATTCGCCGCTATCTTCCCATATTTAAACAAGAAAATCAGCCCGTTGCGGTTACCATAGAAATCCTCAAAAATTGGCAGGGAATCAGTGCAGAAAAACTAGAAGAGCAAAGAGTGAATGAATTATTAAAAAATCCTCAAATGAGAGAAAATACCTTAAGGCCAGCCATTGAAGAGCGGCGGGAGAAATTTACGGTCAAACAAATTAATAAATTAACCGAAGAATCCCAAGTCTTGAAAAATAAAATTGCTGAAATGGAGAACCAAGGGGTGCGAGTTATCCTCTTCGATGTACCGGGGGATCCGCTCATAGATCAAACCCCCCAAAGGCTCGAAGAAAAAGATCTGATGAAGCAGCTATTCCCCCCTGAAAATTACGAGTGGTTACCCGAACATCCTCCTAGAGAGTGGATTACTACAGATGGAGTTCATTTGGCTCGGTCTGAAGCTAGAGAATATGCAAGTTTCATCATGAATTACCTCGGTGATTTTTAAAGCCTTATAGCTTACAGACACCACGCACAGACGGTGGCGATCGCTTACCGCACTACAAGGCGATCGCTCTAGGAGCCATTGTCAAAATGATTGAGGGTCGCTATATATGCGAAGAAAGCAGGTTATCTTCCCCTGACTGTACTTGCCGACTAGAGCCGATCGCAAGCTAAACTAATCTAAAATAATCCCCTCTCTCGATATCATCATCATGTCCCGTCGCCATTTTTTCCGACTCTTTCTCGCTGTTACTCTCGCCTTCCTCGCCTGGTTCAACTGGGTCCCTGCCGCTTATGCTATGGGGGGTAAACTACCGGCGATCGGCGAACCGGCACCGGAATTTACCCTGCCTACAAATACCGGCAATGGCAATATTTCCCTGTCTGACTATCGGGGACAGTGGGTGGTGTTGTATTTCTATCCGAAAGACTTTACCTCCGGTTGCACCTTAGAAGCGCGGCGCTTTCAACAGGATTTGCTTAAATATAGAGACAGAAATGCTCAAATTCTGGGGGTGAGTGCCGATTCTGTGGACTCTCATGCGGAATTCTGCGATTCCGAAGGGTTGCGATTTCCCCTGTTAGCAGATACGGACGGTGCCGTGAGCAAAGCTTATGGGTCCTGGATGCCTCCGATGTCCATGCGTCATAGTTTTATGATTGACCCGGAGGGCATTTTGCGCGAAACCTTTCTCGGGGTCCGTCCCGCAACTCACAGCGTGGAGGTGTTAGCGCGCTTGGATGATTTGCAGAAGCGGGTTTGATGAGGTTTTCTTTGACCAAAACAGGACTTACCCATGAGCCCAATTTCTGTAGAGGCGATTCGCGAATCGCCCCTACATTTAGGGTCCGCTCGGAAAATCTGCGTAAGTTATGCACAAATTAGGAAACTTGTCAAGACTCAGGCTCAGTTTTGGCTGAGTTTTCTTCAGAACTTACCCATGAGCCCAATTTCTGTAGAGGCGATTCGCGAATCGCCCCTACATTT
>CAYUEH010000468.1:4502-4794 GCA_964442465.1 uncultured Laspinema sp.
AGTTATGCACAAATTAGGAAACTTGTCAAGACTCAGGCTCAGTTTTGGCTGAGTTGTCTTTCGATGCGTTAGTCTAGGGATAGGTTTATCGATAAAGACGATATGGATTGGCAACCAGAACGGATTCCTGAAACTCTTCCTGAAACGCCTGAATTTGAAGAACCTGAAGTGTTACCGCCCTTAGAATTGCTGCCGGTGAGGGAGGGTTCCCTAGATTTAGAAGTCCCTAAATCTGCTAATTTGCCGATCGCCCTTGCGGACCTCTCTGCACCCAGTTCCCAGGCGGATGCTA
>CAYUEH010000469.1:0-2430 GCA_964442465.1 uncultured Laspinema sp.
GGAATAGAAAATACCTGTAGAGTCGAAGCGACAAGAATGCCGGTAACGGAATCGAGTCCACAGGCTATGAAGCAGGAACTCCGGATCACAAATCCGGAGAATCTCCATCTCCATTGCATCGCAGTGGGACGGAGAGCAGTCAAATGATTAAACAGAAATAACGAATCAAAGGGTCAATGAATATGGCACAAGAGCCTGTTTCTCCAGTGGTGCTAGTAATTTTAGATGGTTGGGGAGTCAGCGAATTAACCACAGGAAATGCTATTGCTGCTGCCAAAACACCCGTGATGGACAGCCTGCGGGCCGCCTATCCGAATACCACAATTCGTACATCCGGGAAAGCAGTGGGGCTGCCGGAAGGTCAAATGGGCAATTCCGAAGTCGGTCACATGAATATCGGTGCCGGTCGAATTGTCAAACAAGAACTCCTGCGGATCACCGATGCAGTAGAAGATGGCTCCATCTTGAACAACCCAGCACTGGTTAAAGTTTGCCAAGAGATTAAAGCAAGAGGCGGAAAACTCCACCTCATGGGGCTTTGCTCCGAGGGAGGGGTCCACTCCCACCAAACTCATTTAATTGGACTACTCCACCTCGCCAAAGCCCAAGGTTTGAGCGATGTTTGTATCCACGCCATCACCGATGGCCGGGATACCTCTCCCAGAGATGGAGCAGAAGCCCTGGGAAAAATAGAAGCAGCCGCCCAGGAAATCGGCGTAGGTCGCATTGTTACCCTCAGCGGTCGATATTATGCGATGGATCGAGATAACCGCTGGAATCGGGTAGAAATGGCCTATAAAGTCATGACCACCGATGGACCCGGTGACGGTCGTTCGGTCATCGAACACTTAAAAGAGTCCTACACCCAGGACCTCACCGATGAATTTGTCCTCCCCGTGCGGATTGCGCCGGGAGCGGTAGAGTCCGGAGATGGGGTGATCTTCTTTAACTTCCGTCCCGATCGCTCCCGACAACTCACCAGTGCCTTTGTAGACCCCAATTTTCAAGGATTTGAGCGGGATCAAATTGAACCCCTCTCCTTTGCCACCTTTACCCAATACGATTCAGAACTTCCTGTGTTGGTGGCCTTTGAACCCCAAAACCTCAGCAATATTTTCGGAGAAGTCGTCTCCAATCACGGGTTGCGACAGTTGAGAGCTGCAGAAACGGAAAAGTATGCTCATGTCACCTATTTCTTTAACGGCGGGTTAGAGGAACCCTTCGAGGGCGAGGACCGGGAATTAGTCCAGTCGCCAATGGTGGCAACCTACGACAAAGCGCCGGAAATGTCTGCCGAAGCAGTCACCGATGTGGTGGTTGCCGCTGTGAAAAAACGGATTTACTCCCTGGTGGTGGTCAACTATGCCAACCCGGATATGGTCGGTCATACGGGAAATATCGACGCCACCATTACCGCAATCCAAACCGTAGACCGATGTTTGGGCCGCTTACTGGAGGCGATCGGTCGAGCCGGAGGCACCACCTTAATCATCGCCGATCACGGCAATGCAGAATATATGATCGATGAAGAAGGCAACCCCTGGACGGCTCACACCACCAATCCAGTCCCCTTAATCCTCATAGAAGGAGAAGGTCGGAAAATTCCGGGTCATGGCACCGAAGTTAAACTGCGGACCGATGCCTGTTTAGCCGATATCGCTCCCACTCTCCTAGAAATCTTGCAACTCCCGCAACCCGAGGAAATGACTGGACGTTCTGCCATTGAGTCTCCAGCTTTCAACCTTCAGTCCTCTCGCGAACCCCTGCGAATTCCCGTTTAGGAAGCTCAGGGTCATCCACTGCGGTTTGTTCAAAGTCATTTTTTAATTAAATTGACAAATGACCTTGAACAAATCAGAGTAGATAAACAAGCATTCAATTTCAACGATTTACCCAGGTATCGCTGTACCATGAATATCTCAACCCTCGTCCAACTCATTTGGTTATTTTCTGCGATCAGTTTAATTATTTTAGTCCTACTCCATAGCCCGAAAGGAGATGGAATTGGTGGGATTGGAGGACAAGCCCAACTGTTTACCAGTGCTAAAAGTGCAGAAACAACTCTCAATCGCATCACTTGGGCATTGACGATTATTTTTATGGGCCTAACGGTCATTTTAAGTGCCGGATGGCTTCCTTCTTAAAACGCGATCGCCCCTTGCACAATTCACTCCAATTCAACCCGGTTTCCCCTCAGAAGCCGGGTAATTTTTCACTGATTTTCCACCGTTCCCACCACCCAAGTCCGGTGAGGTCGTCTGTAGACGTTATCTTTCTAAGTTTGTAGTAACGACTGAAGTCGTTATCCCTCCATGTTTGTAGTAACGACTTCAGTCGTTATCTTTCGGGAGCATCTCAATTTGTTCAAGAGACCTAACCCCCCAGCCCCCTTCCCTAGGAGGTCAGGGGGAGCAAGACCTGTAAATTCCC
>CAYUEH010000469.1:2530-4783 GCA_964442465.1 uncultured Laspinema sp.
AACCCCCCAGCCCCCTTCCCTAGGAGGTCAGGGGGAGCAAGACCTGTAAATTCCCTACGAGGGAGCATCTCAATTTGTTCAAGAGACCTAACCCCCCAGCCCCCTTCCCTAGGAGGTCAGGGGGAGCAAGACCTGTAAATTCCCCTTTTAGGCAAAATTGAGATGCTTCCTATCTTTCTGCATTCGTTTGTAGTAACGACTTCAGTCGTTCTCTTTGTTCGTAGTAACGACTTCAGTCGTTATCCCCCACCCCAACATTCCTACCTCATAACAACATCTTTGACTTGTTGTTCCTCCTCATCCCATTCATGAAATTGTTCAAACCGAGTCTAACCAATGCTCAGACCCTAACAGAACCGATCGCCATTGGACGTGCCGTACTCAAATTAGCCACCCCGGCGATCGCCCAACTCCTGTTACAAGCCTTGGTTTTCCTCGCCGATCGCGCCATGTTGGGTCACTACAGCAGCATCGCCTTAGCCTCCATGCGCATTAGTGGACCCCTGCATTGGTGTCTCTATAGCACCCTTTCCGCCTTTTCCGTCGGCACGATCGCCCTCGTCGGACGCGCCGTGGGAGCCCAAGACAAATCCCTCAGTAACGCCACCCTGCGCGCCAGTCTGTTGCTGGCATTCGGGACGGGACTGGCGATCGCCCTCGGGAGCATCCTCGGTTTAAATCCCCTCCTGGCGCATCTTCCCTTCGGAACCCCTCAAGTCCAACAAGCCGCCCAAGATTACCTCCAGATTATCTTCCTGGGAATGCCTCTGCAATTGCTCTCCATTGTTGCTGCTGCCGCATTGCAAGCATCCGGGAATACTCAAATCCCCTTTTTCGTGGGACTGGTTGCCAATGCGGTCAATATTCTCCTCAACTACTGCCTAATTTTCGGCAATTGGGGCGCACCTAACCTGGGAATAGCCGGTGCTGCGATCGCCAGTGTGACGGCAATGGCAATTAACACGGTGATTTTAGGGATAATTTTGTATCGGGGGACGGCGCGCTTAAGCTTACGGGCTCGCGGAGGGGAACTGCCAGCCTTGCGGCGATTATTCCGTGTCTCGGTCCCCAGTTTCAACGAACGCCTGTTTCGCAGCTTAGGGTATTTGGGGTTTAGTGCAGCGATCGCCACCTTGGGAACTGAGGCAATGGCAGCTTATGAGATTACCTTGGGAATTGAGGAAATCTGCTACTACATCGCCGAAGGATTTGGCATTGCCACAGCAGCGATCGTTGCCCAAGAATTGGGGGCCAATCGACCGAATCAAGCCACTACCAGCAGCATTATTGCCACCGGATTAGCGGTTTGCTGTTTGAGTTTGGGTAGCCTGTTATTTTTGGGAATTCCCGAGGTATTATTGGGGATTTTTTCCAAAGATGGAGCAATTATTGCGGCTGCCGTGCCTTGTTTATATATCGCGGCAGTGGCGCAACCGTTTATGGCGATGAGTATGGCGATCGAGCAAGCACTCCGAGGTGCTGGAAATACGAAAACGGCTTTTTATGTCTCGGCGATCGGGTGGTTTGGGGTGCGATTGTTGGCGACTTATCTCTTTGCGTTTGTGTTGAATTGGGGATTAGTGGGGGTGTGGATTGCTTCCACCTGTGATTGGATGATCCGGGCGATGATCCTGGCGATCGTGTTTTGGCGCGGCAACTGGCGTGAGGTGACAGTCTAGGGGAAGCATCCTTGGCGATCGCCGCGATCGCTTTCTGGCATTCAAAGGAGGTAACCCGAGGCGGCATAATAGAAATGAGCCTCTGCTCGTCCACCTTCAGTGCTTTGAGCGCAGCTTTTATGGATAGATCCTCAATAGAACCGTTACTGGAAGATCTGAAAAACCCAACGCAGAGAGTGCGCGATCGCGCCACTCAAGAGCTTTGGCGAATCTGGTTCCATCAAAAAGGCCTCTATGGGTTGGACTTTCTCCAGCGTGCTCAAGTGCTGCTCGATCGCGGCCATTTGAAAGAGGCAGAGGCGGTCCTGACGGAACTGATTGAAGATCAGCCAGATTTTGCCGAAGCCTGGAATCGTCGGGCGGTTCTGTATTACAGCATGGGCGACTATTACAAATCCATAGAGGATTGCCGCGTGGCGATCGAACTCAATCCGGTTCATTTTGGAGCGCTACATGGACTGGGATTATGTTATGCCACCCTCGGAAAGTACCGAGAAGCGATACAGGCATTCCAACAAGCCCTCGCTATTCAGCCTTTTGCCCTGATTAATCAACGCTTAATTTTAGAATGCAC
>CAYUEH010000470.1:0-2265 GCA_964442465.1 uncultured Laspinema sp.
TATCGGCGATCGCTGACTCGCTTAGAACAACTCCAAACCCGGTTAGCCCAGGAAATTGATTCTGATACCAAAGTAACCGCTTTACTCGCCTTGGGGAATGCCTTACGCCTGGTGGGGGATTTAGAACAGTCTGAGAAGGTCTTACGGGATAGTTTACAGTCCGCCGAACGGTTACAGTCCCCCACTGCTATCAGTGAGAGTGCGATCGCGTTAGGGAATACAATGCGCGCCCGCCAAGATGGGGAGGCGGCTTTAACCTTGTATCAACAAGCCGCAGCCACGGCAGAATCCGCAGATATTCAGGTCCAAGCCCGTCTCAATGCCCTCGCTGTGTTAATTGACAATCCCCTGATTCTGAGTGATTCGGCATCTGAACCACTCATCCAAACCTGGATTCCGCAAATTCAGGCCCAAATTGCAGCATTGCCTCCAAGTCGGATGGCCGTGTATGCTCGAATTAATTTCACACAAAGTTTAATTCAGTGGAATGAGGGGAAATCATCCCTGAGTTCAGTCCTGCCGGAAGCGGCTCAACTCTTAGGAACTGCGGTCCAACAGGCCAAAAGTATAGGCGATCGCCGCGCTGAATCTTATGCATTAGGGAATCTGGGGAAATTATACGAACGCACGGGACAGTGGCAGCAAGCCCAAAGTCTCACTCAACAGGCGTTAGAATTGGCGGAATTTATCAATGCGGTGGATATTGCTTATCGCTGGGAATGGCAACTGGGGCGCGTACTCCTGGCGATCGGCGATCGCCCGGGGGCTGTGATTGCTTATTCTGAAGCCGTTACCTCCCTGGAGTCTTTGCGCCTAGATTTAGTCACCACCAATCGGGAAGTGCAGTTTTCTTTTCGGGATAGTGTCGAACCTGTTTATCGAGAGTTAGTGGCGTTACTGTTGGATGTTCCCTCACCCTCCGCCCATCTCAAATCGAGTCCGGGGGTTTCCCAGGAAAACCTTCAAAAAGCATTACAGGCGATCGAATCTCTGAAATTAGCTGAACTGGATAACTTTTTTCGCGATGCTTGTGTGGATAGCAATGCCGTGGAATTGGATAAACAACAGGTTGACCTCACAGCGGCGATCGTCTATCCCATCGTCTTGGACGATCGCTTAGAAGTGATCGTTTCTCTCCCCAATCAACCGTTACAGCATTATTCCACCCCCTTACCCAAAGAAGACATCGAAGAAACTCTCATCACCCTCAGAAGAAGCTTGGTCACTCGCACTTCTCGGCAATATCAAGTTCATGCTAACACCGTTTACAACTGGTTAATTGCCCCCATTCAAAACACTTTAGCCGACAGTGGCATTAAAACGTTAGTCTTTGTTCCCGATGGACTGTTTAGAAATATTCCAATGGCAGCCTTGTATGACGGGGAACAATTTTTGTTGGAGAAATACAGCGTTGCCGTAAGTCCCGGACTCAAACTCACCGCCCCTCAACCCTTACGACGACAAAGTTTAAAAGCCTTAACTGCCGGTTTAACCGAAGAACGATTTGGCTTCGCACAACTCCCGAATGTGGCGATCGAAGTTGAACAAATCAATGCTGCACTCTCCGGCATCGTCCTCATGGATGACGGATTTACCCGCGATACTTTACAACAACAGCTTTTAAAAACGCCTTTTCCCGTCGTTCATATTGCCACCCACGGTCAATTTAGTTCGAGTGCGGAAGATACATTTATTCTCGCTTGGGACGATCGCATTAATGTCAATGAACTCGATAGTTTACTTCGGGTGAGAAATCGCAATAACAGTAATGAAGCCCTAGAACTACTGGTTCTGAGTGCCTGTCAAACAGCAACCGGCGACGATCGCGCCGCCTTGGGATTGGCCGGGATGGCCGTTCGCGCCGGTGCCCGCAGTACCCTGGCAACCCTCTGGTACATTGATGATGCCGCCACAGTCCCCCTGATGATTGACTTTTACCAATCCTTAAACGAAGAAAATCTCACTAAATCCGCAGCCTTGCGCCAAGCCCAACTCAACCTGTTAAATCAGGCCGAATATCAACATCCAATTTATTGGGCCGCTTATGTTTTAGTGGGCAATTGGTTATAAACTCGAGGTGTGGTATAGTATTAAACAAACAGGACAAGAAACTCGATTGTGATTCCGAATCGATTGCTTTTAATTAGCATTAGAAGTAAAAAATTGGGTTTCTAAACCTGACTGTACCAGCATTTTAGAAAACGGTTGACTCTGGTGAAAACAGGACTTATGCAGACTTGGAGAATCCCCTCTACATTTAGAGGC
>CAYUEH010000470.1:2365-4779 GCA_964442465.1 uncultured Laspinema sp.
CCTCTACATTTAGAGGCTGATGTTAAAGATTGTGTAAGTCTGGTAACAGGTCAATCATTTAGGGCAAATCAGCACCCAAGAGGTCACCCCTACCGCAAATGCCGACACTCTCCGGATTGGAACTCACAAGAATGCTAAACGAGTTATTAACCCTGATTATTATTGGCATACCCCGAGTCGCTGGCAGTCTGGTGATTATCATCAGTTTTTGGATTGCCGCTGCCTTGTTGCGAAAACTGATTCGCCGCCTCAGTACCACCAGTAATTTGAGTGTGGATGCTCTAAAATTGCTGGAACAAACCCTCATTAGCACGGTTTGGATTGTTGGGATTGTTACCGCCCTGGGAACCCTGGGAATTGATGTTTCTGCGTTAATTGCTGGGTTGGGTCTAACGGGATTTGCGGTGGGATTAGCCCTCAAAGATATCCTTTCTAATCTAGTGTCCGGGGCTTTGATTTTAATTTATCGTCCCTTCCGCCGTCGCGATCGCATCTCCGTCGGCAACTTTGAAGGAACCGTTATTGATATCGATTTACGGTACACCACCCTGCAAGGAGAAGGCAAAACCATCTTAATCCCGAATTCTTATTTATTCACCAATACAATCTGCGTTATCCAAGATTCCGGAGTGAAAATTATCACCAAAATTTACTGACTTCAAAGAAAAATTGAGCGATCAGGTAAAAATCATGATATAATCTCCAATACTTGTAAACCTGTAACCGTTTCCCTCCCTTCTCTAAACCCTCAGAACAATGCTAAACTTCATAAATCGTCTGTTAGGGCGTCAACCGGAAAACATCAAGGCTGATGTGGAAATCTACACTTGGCAAACCTGTCCCTATTGCATTCGGGCTAAAGTTCTCCTGATGTGGAAGGGGGTCAAATTCACCGAATATAAAATTGATGGAGATGGGGCCGCCCGCGTGAAAATGGCAGAAAGGGCTAATGGACGTCGCAGCGTTCCCCAGATTTTTATTAACGATCGCCATATCGGGGGATGTGATGACCTATATGAACTTGATGCCAAAGCCCAGTTAGATCCCCTTTTAATCATGGCACCCAATTAATTTAAGGGGTGTGATTCATCCCGAGATGAACTCTATTTAAAATCTGTCTCCCAAGTTAACCCAAACCCCAAAAACTATGACTTATTTTTTCATTTATGACGGCAAATGCAATCTCTGTGTGAGCGTCGTTCAACTGTTAGAAACCTTTGATAAAGGCGATATTTTTCGCTATATTCATATGCAGGATGAAGACAGTCTGTCCCGCTTAGGGATAACGCCCAAAGATTGTGAACAAGGGATGATTTTAATCGATGCCGAACGCCCAGAAAGACGGTGGCAGGGAAGTGATGCCGCCGAAGAACTGGGGAATTTATTACCCGGAGGAAGTCTATTTGTCAGCGCCTATCGCGCACTTCCCGGGATGAAATGGACCGGCGATCGCGTTTATGAACAAATCCGCGATAATCGCTATCAACTCTTTGGACAACGCACGGATATCTATCACTCCCCCTATCCTGGGGACTGCGAAACCTGTAATTATCCAACGTAATCATGACCGTGCAAGACGGAGTGCAAGACCCGCAGTATCTTATACATCGGGACTGGATGAGTCAGGCGATCGCCCTGGCCCAATCTGCCGGAGAGGCCGGAGAAGTTCCCGTCGGGGCGATTATTGTAGACCCTTCCGGCAAGGCGATCGCCCGCACCGAAAACCGCCGAGAACGAGACCATGACCCCACCGCCCATGCGGAAATCCTCGCCCTGCGTACAGCAGGGCAAGTGCTACAAAATTGGCATTTGAATGGCTGTACCCTCTATGTTACCCTAGAACCCTGTCCTATGTGTGCCGGGGCGATCGCCCAATCTCGTCTCAGTCTCCTCGTCTATGGTGCCGACGACCCCAAAAGTGGCGCAATCCGCACCGTCCTCAACCTCCCCGATAGTCCCGCTTCCTTTCACCGCTTATCCGTCCTCGGTGGCATCTTGGAATCCCCCTGTCGAGACCAATTACAATCCTGGTTCTCTCAACGCCGACAGTCTCCAGGCACAAAACTCTAACTTAAAATTGCTCAAAGTATCAGATCCAAATCCGGGTCATACAGATTTAATTTTATCGAATGTGCTACTAAATATTTGTATGGAAAGATTTGTATGGATTGAGTTGCAAAGAACAAGCAACCCGGTTTTTCATCGCTACTGAACCTCCGGACTAGGACAATCTACAAACTGTCCATACTCTCCGCCTGTGCCTGGAACAATTCAAGTACAATAGAAAAAATCAACTCAAAATTGTTTAAAACACTTTTTCTCAATTTCAAAATTGAAGTCAAATCACCCCGCCATTGAACCTAATACTAAATCCGGTTGATAAAAACATTAAAAATTGTAGGGTGGGCAATGCC
>CAYUEH010000471.1:0-4778 GCA_964442465.1 uncultured Laspinema sp.
TTATTTTTAATCTAGGAGTTTAGCGATTTCTTTCAAAACTTGAATGGCTCCATGACTCCGCTGATACAGGGCTAGAGGAAGTTGTTGGGACGAAGCATCCACAAACGCCACTGCACGGGGGATCGTTGGAAAAATGGGAGCAATTTTGGATAGAGATTGGCGAATGGATTCAACACAAGCAGCCGCCTGGGCCGTTCGTGCATCGTACATTGTCGGGACAAACCCAGCAATTTGCAGTTGGCGGTTGGCTCGGCTCTTAACCCGGGAAATCGTCTGCAAAAGCAGTTCAGTTCCCTTGAGTGCCTTGAATTCGGTTTGGATCGGTACCAAAACATGAGAAGCCGCTACCAAACTAATGTAACTGAGAATGCCTAAAGAGGGTGGACAGTCAATCAAAATAAAATCGTAGTTTTCTCGGACCGATTCAAGCGCATCGACCAACCGCAATTCTCGCATATCCGCCACCACTAATTCAAGTTCGGCTCCACTTAAATTGATGTTGGCCGGAACTAAATCTAAGCTCTGTTGGTACAGTCCGCTATGAATGGGCAATGGATCGGCTGCCATCAAGGATTGGTAAATCGTATCTTCCAGATCCGATGGCTCTAACCCCAAAAACACCGTCAGCGATGCTTGGGGGTCCATGTCCACTAACAAAACTTTTCGTTTCCTCAATGCCAGGTGGTATCCCAGATTATGGGTGAGAGAGGTTTTTCCCACCCCCCCGGATTGGTTAAAAATGGCAATAATCTTGGCTTGTCCCATTTGTATTTTTTAGGGGTGATGGCTTATTCGAGAAAAAAGGTTACAAGAAACTAGACCGGGCAAGGGCGCGAGTGCGCTACTGCGATGATGTCTATCCAATTTTAATTACCATGAATGCTGTCATTTTAAACCCACACATCGTCAAACTAGATTCGTTTGACCCTAACTTACTGACCGCCCTTGCACAAAAAGTTCGCTATCTGGGTGGAAAATTTCGGACTAGCCTCTTACCTAAGAAACGAGTGGCTACCTTGACTTTTTCCACTTTGCCCTCCGTTAGCTTGTCTGAGATTGTGAACGAAGTGATAAACCCTGAGATGAATTCTACACCAACCAATATTTCTGAGCAATCACTCCCGAGCAACAGTTCTTCTAAATCTGCGGAGGCGATTACATCTCCACCCCTCAACCCGATCGCCGCTGTTCCATCAACTGCTACCCCGGCTCCCTCAAATCAGACGATTGCTTACGACATAGCTCCGTTTACCGAAGCAACCCAATCAATCGCTACCCCGACTCCCTTGAATAAGGCGATTGCACCCGAACCCGAAACCCTTGACCCGAGGGATAACGCTAAACCATCTACAGCAAACCCTGAAGAAAATACCTGGGCTAGTTTAGCGGACCTTCTAAGTCAGCGGAAAACCAAGCTCAAAAAACTAGCCCAACACCACAAAATCCCAGGGCGCTCCTCAATGACCCACGAACAAAAAGCGGAAGCGTTGGTGGGATTCGTCTTAGCCAGTGACCTTTAATTTGACAAGATTTACGCCAATTTTAACTTGAATCTAAATGTAGAGGCATCCTGTACCAATACCTCTACATTTAGTTTTTCAGGTTAACAATGGCATCAGTCATCTTTTATCTTCTGTAGCAAATTTCCTAACTTAATCGGGGCGCGGATGCGCCATTGTCATGAAGAAAATTACATCAAAAATAAGGAGAATCCCTTATGAATAACGCTCAGATTGTCGGACGAGTCGGTCAAGACCCAGAACTTCGCTACTTTGACTCCGGGCGAGTTCTTGCCAAATTTTCGATAGCTGTCAACCGAAACTCTCGTTCAGAACAACCCAATTGGTTCTCGGTGGAACTCTGGGGCAAAACTGCCGAAGTAGCTGGCAACTACCTGCGGAAAGGCTCGACTGTCGGCATTTCTGGCTCTTTTAAGCTAGATGAATGGACCGACCCCAACACCGGAGAAATTCGTTCTCGACCTGTCATAAAAGGCCGACGGTTAGAACTGCTTGGAAGCAAACCTGCTGATTCCGATTTCGACACTTCTTCTACTTCCAGCCCTAACGATTTCTAAATTTACGTTGCATCTTGATGAGCGCGGTCGGGCCTGTTGGTGCGGTCGCGCTTTTTTTTGAACAATTGAATTAAAACTTTTTTGACATGAATATCTTTTCCTTCAAATTACGGCTTAATTCCATCCAAGTTGGTCATACAGCAGATGGAAATATCCAGGTGATGGGATTTAGCTATCAGGTGTTAAATCTCGGTGGCACTTGAACGATCGCCCCGAACACAATGGCGATTTTTCAGAAAATTTAAAGCTTGAATTGTCCTCACTATAACCTAAATTTTTGAGTAAGCGACTGTCCTTTTCCAGTTACATTCCCCATCAAAAATATTTAGCAATTTTTTTAATTTCCTCAGCCTGAAATTGGGCCAGCAACGCCAAAAGTGCGGTAAACGGGCAAGGAGTATTTGCAAAGGTCAACCCAGGCCCCCATTTATCGATGCGCGATTCTAAGATAGGTTGGCCCGTGAACTTAGTTAAAACTGCCGACAAAAACCGGAGACAGCGTGAACGACGGCCAGACCTGGCATTGAGTTTGTCACCCGCATGACGCAAGGGTAAAAATCGGTCACAAAATTCTTCCGGACTCATCGTGGTCACTATGGGTTGGCTTGTCTGTTGCGTAGACTGATGGTTCCGGTTGGATACTGCGTACATAAAAAAATCTCCTAATTTGATTGAAAGGATTAACGGTTTTTTTTGGTAGTTTAGGATTAATAGCCACCTCAAAACATCACCTAAAAACCCTTGAGAGTCCCTGGGTGTGAGGCAATTATTATCTGAGTTTTATTTCAGATAAGAAAATGTCCAGAATCAAGGCTGTTTTAAGAGCGTTGCATTTGACCTAGGGGTGATAATTCCCAACCCATTTTTTCTTTGAGTTCTTGATTTTCTTGCTGGACTTGGGTTAGCTGCTTTTTGGTGTCATAAAGCTTGGTGTTAAGTTGGGTGACCTGCTCCTGCCACTGCAACACCTGCGGATTTTGTTGGGGGTCTTTATAGCGGGCAATTGTCTCCGTCGCTTGCGCCAACCAAGATTGCAACTCATCAATCTGCAATTGTTTTTCTTCCGTGACAGAACGGATTTGCTGTTGGGCTTCTTCTACAGCAACAAAAGTGTCCGCCGGTGGCAAAAAGACTTCGACTGCCTCCATCTGTTCGCCGTAACAAATTACTCTCGTTTTTTCGCCAGAAAGCTGCACCTGGAAGCGGTTTAAGGTATCGCTTTCCTCTGGTAATTTGACAATCTGACCCAGGCGATCGCAATATTTGCGGTTGTCATGATTCACAATCCGAACATAAGACCCCACGGTGAGGGGTTGAGGGGCAGGTTTTTGTTGTTCTAGAGAACGATGGGCCTCGACTAACTGAATCTCCAGGGCCATCACCTTAGCACTCAACTGGGAGTTGTCCGCATATTTCATACTGCCTTCTTTGGCAGCCATCTCTGAAACTAATGCGTCGTAACGTTGCTGCATCTGCTCAACTTGACTTAGCAGTTGCTGGTTCTGCTGTTTCAACTGCTCCAAAACCTCATCCGACCGGGTAGTTTCGAGGTGTTCAATCTGTTGTTGGAGTAAATGAATCTCCAAATCTTTCTGGGCTTCTTCATGGATTCGTGCCTGCAATTTTAGATTTTCTCGTTCCAGGCGATCGCGCTGGGCTTGGAGTCCATGAATCAGGGCCGTCGCTTTGTCGGCTTCCTTGAGTTGGGCGCTCAAATCCCGTACTTGCCGTTCGAGTTCAACGAGGCGGTCCGACTGTTGGGATTGCGGAACCACCGGCGCGAGTTTCTGCATACTCAAAGCTTTTTGGAGGTGACGATGACGAGGAACGACTGGACCCTCTTCTCCAGCTTCTTGCCGCGCCAAAGTCCGAACACAAGAGCGAAATTCTTCAAAAGCCTTGGTATCCAACCCTAGGCCACGTTCTATCCATTTCAGTTGGGTTTCGATGATAGGATCATTAGGGTCCCCACAGTTGGCAATAAACGAGGCGATCGCTGGACTCGTCTTAGTTTTGTGGGAAGGCATCAATTTAGAAACGTCCCACTCGGTCAAAGTCTCAATTGCTTCGATGAGATGGTCCGTCAACACCGGCGATTCTTTGATGTGGGCTAACCGCTGGGCTTCCGCTTGCAAGGTGGCGACTGCATCCTCATCCGCATCAAATTTGCCTGCGATTAATTCCCAATCGGCTTCACTGACAGGTTGCCCTAACGTAATACTGCTGTGCCGAGCTTTGCGGATGCTGTTGACGGTCTGCTTGCCTGCTTTAAGCAGCTTGAGTAACAGGTGTTCATCGCTAATTTTGGTGAGTTCCTTGAGGGCACTAACGCTCCAAGATTGCACCGACTTGAGGATGAGGCGTTGGATGCGCCGGTGCTGCGAATCAAACCACTCCGAAATCTGGATGAGGGACCGGGCCATCCAACTCGAACCACCGAAGTCAGACGAACGCAGCCAGTCTTCAAACCGTTGCTCTCCCTGGCTCAAACCATGTTCGAGACAGAGTTCATGCAACAGCCCCCGGAAGCTGCGACCGATTTCTAGGCCGCTAACAAAAGTGTGGTGGACGAAACCGAAGAACTGGGACAGGGTTGTTTTAGCTTGTTCTTGGAGTCTTTGGGAACCGAAACTCGCGTAATCGTAATCGAACCGTAGATCAAGGGGCAGTTGGCTAAACGCAGTAGCCGTAGCAAGTTGTT